>NZ_JBFWLF010000199.1:0-8542 GCF_050252275.1 Citrobacter sp.
CTGCCGCTGAATGCGGTGATGGAATCCCTGCAACCACGTGACGATGATCTGCATCCGCTGGCAGGGGGCGAGCGTGTGCTGGAAGTACGCGGCGAATATCTGCCGCTGGTTGAGTTGTGGAAAGTCTTTGAAGTGGAAGGGGCGAAAACCGAAGCCACCCAGGGCATCGTGGTGATCCTGCAAAGCGGCGGTCGCCGTTACGCGCTGTTGGTCGATCAGTTGATCGGTCAGCACCAGGTGGTGGTTAAAAACCTGGAGAGTAATTATCGCAAAGTGCCGGGTATTTCAGCCGCCACTATTCTTGGCGATGGCAGCGTCGCGCTGATTGTGGATGTCTCCGCCCTGCAGGGTTTAAATCGCGAACAACGTATGGCGATCACCGCCGCCTGATTGAGTAAGAAAGGGTAAAATATGACCGGTATGACTAATGTAAGCAAACTGGCCGGCGAGCCGTCAGGTCAGGAATTCCTGGTGTTTACGCTGGGAGATGAAGAGTACGGTATCGACATCCTGAAAGTACAGGAGATCCGTGGTTACGATCAGGTCACGCGCATTGCCAATACGCCAGCCTTCATCAAAGGGGTGACCAACCTGCGCGGCGTGATTGTGCCGATTGTCGATCTGCGCGTGAAGTTCTGCCAGGGTGATGTTGATTACAACGATAACACCGTGGTGATTGTGCTGAATCTGGGACAGCGCGTGGTGGGGATCGTTGTCGATGGCGTGTCTGATGTGCTGTCGCTGACCGCAGAGCAAATCCGTCCGGCACCGGAATTTGCCGTAACGCTGTCAACGGAATACCTGACCGGACTCGGTGCGCTGGGCGACCGGATGTTGATTCTGGTGAACATTGAGAAACTGCTGAACAGTGACGAAATGGCGCTGTTAGATATGGCCGCCTCTCACGTCGCCTAATCGCATGATCAGATGACGGCGTAAACGCCTTATCCGGCCTACCACCTCAACGTAGGCCGGATAAGCGAAGCGCTATCTGACAGTCAACCGTTATGCTCCGACCTGCTGTGACACCGCCTCCTCCTCACTCTCTTCCAGTAAACCTTCGTTTTGTGCCAGCATCGCCGTCGCAATACCGTTACCTAACACGTTAATGGCGGAACGGCCCATGTCGAGAAAATGGTCGATACCCATCAGAAGCAAAATGCCGGCGACCGGAATGTTAAAGCTCGGAATCGTTGCCGCCAGCACCACTAACGCGGAACGCGGAACGCCGGCAATACCTTTTGACGCCAGCATCAGCGTGAGCATCAGGACGCTAATCTCAGCAAACGACAGATGAATGTTGTAGGCCTGCGCGATAAACATCGACGCAAAAGAGCAGTAAACCATTGAACCGACCAGGTTGAACGAGTAACCAATGGGCAGCACGAAAGAGACGATGTTGCGCGAGCAGCCAAATGTCGTCAGTTGCTCCAGCGTTTTCGGATAGGCCGCTTCAGAACTGCTGGTGGTAAAGGCCACCAGAACCGGATCCTTGAGCATGCCAAGCAGGCGAAACACCTCTTTTTTCAGTACCAGATATCCCACTGCCAGCAACACCAGACAGGTCATCAGAATTGCCACGTAATAACCGCCAATGAACGAGGCGTAGTTGAGCAAAATGCCCAATCCTTCGGTGGCGATCACCGAGGAGATGGCGGCAAAAATGGCCAGCGGGGCGACGTACATCACGTAGCCGGTCACTTTCAACATAATGTGGGAAACCACGTCCAGCGCCGCCACCAGCGGGGTATTGAATTTTTCGCCCAACGACGCGCCGCCGATCCCGAAGAACATCGAGAACACCACAATCTGCAAAATTTCGTTATTGGCCATCGCACCGGCAATGCTGGTAGGAATGGTATGTGACAGGAAACCTTTCAGGCTCATCCCGCCGACGGCGAGACCGGTATCCACGGCTTCTTTCGGGATAGCCAGATTGAGTCCGCTGCCGGGTTGTTCCAGGGTGACAATAAAAAGGCCCACCAGAATGGAAAGAATAGAAGAGCTGATGAACCAGATCATCGCTTTACCGCCCACACGTCCGATGGTGGACGTTTCGCCAAGACGCATACTGCCCACAGTCAGAGTGCTGAACACCCGGGGGGCGATAACCCTCTTAATCAACCGTAAGAAGATGTCGGTGAGAAGGGTGATGTTATCCGACCAGGCGGCAATGACGCTTTCGGATGTATACGAGTGAATAACTGCACCTGACACAATACCTGCCAGCATGAAAATCACGATGAATATCGTGAGTTTATTTGCATTTGCCACTAAAAATCCCTCGGGCTGAATTTAACAATTTTTTATCAGCGATACATATGTTTTATGTATTTAATTACGCCGAATCATTTCCTACCTAACCTGGAGTAATTCGTCGTGGGTTACAACTTTTTTTTATTATTTACTTATTTTGTTGTATTCATGACCGCGTACTTTTTAGCACGGGATAGCATAAACGTCTGTGACTGCCAGCCACGCGTCTGCCATCTCAGTGACTGGGTGGAGTGGATATCGCCTTCTGACCTGGATTTCCCTTTCGCAAACGTAAAGTTCTTATCAAGGGTGCCGATAACGTTGTTAACTCGTTTTCAGGAAGGTGCCTTATGTTTAACCGTATCCGCGTTGTCACAATGCTGATGATGGTGCTGGGGGTTTTCGCACTGCTACAGCTTGTCTCTGGTGGTTTGCTGTTTTCGTCTTTACAGCAGAATCAAAAAAGTTTTGTTATTTCCAACGATCTACGCCAACAGCAGAGTGAACTGACCTCGACATGGGATCTGATGCTGCAAACACGTATCAACCTCAGCCGTTCCTCTGCACGCATGATGATGGACGCCAACAATCAGCAGAGTAGTGCAAAAAACGATCTGCTGAAGAGCGCGAAAAATTCCCTCGCTCAGGCGGCAGAGCACTACGCCAGATTTAAAGCTATCGATCCGCTGCCAGAGATGGTGGAGGTCAGCAACAATGTGGACGAAAAATACCAGAACTATTTTGCCGGTTTAACCGAACTGGTGCAGTTCCTGGAAAGCGGCAACATGGATGCCTTTTTCGCGCAACCGACGCAGGGAATGCAAAACGGACTCGGCGACGCGAAAAGCAAGTACGCCAGCGTCAGCGAAAAACTCTATCGCCAGGCGTTTGATGAAAGCGCGCGCGACTACCAGTTTGCGCAGTGGCAACTCGCCATTCTGGCGGTGGTGCTGGTGCTGATCCTGGTGGTGGTGTGGTACGGCATTCGTCACACCCTGCTCAACCCGCTTGCCAGCGTCATCGCTCATATTCGTGAAATCGCCGGCGGTAACCTGACCAACACGCTGACCGTTGCCGGACGGAATGAAATTGGCGAACTGGCTGGTAGCGTCGATCACATGCAGCGCTCGCTGGTAGACACCGTCACCCAGGTGCGCGAAGGCTCCGATGCCATTTACGCCGGTACCACGGAAATCGCCACCGGTAACACCGATCTTTCATCGCGGACCGAACAACAGGCGTCGGCGCTGGAAGAGACGGCGGCCAGCATGGAAGAGTTAACCGCGACGGTGAAACAGAACGCCGACAATGCCCGACAGGCGTCGCAACTGGCGCAGAGCGCCTCGGAAACCGCGCAGCACGGCGGCAAAGTGGTGGATAACGTCGTTAAAACGATGCATGAAATTGCCGGTAGCTCGAAGAAAATTGCCGACATTATCAGCGTTATCGACGGTATTGCCTTCCAGACCAATATCCTGGCACTGAACGCCGCGGTGGAAGCCGCGCGAGCAGGTGAGCAGGGGCGTGGCTTTGCGGTGGTCGCCGGTGAGGTTCGTAATCTGGCCAGTCGCAGTGCGCAGGCGGCAAAAGAGATCAAAGCGCTGATTGAAGATTCCGTTTCGCGCGTGGATACCGGCTCCGTGCTGGTCGAAAGCGCGGGCGAGACCATGAACGATATCGTCAATGCGGTGACCCGCGTGACCGACATTATGGGCGAAATTGCCTCGGCTTCTGATGAACAAAGCCGTGGTATCGACCAGGTGGCGCTGGCGGTTTCTGAAATGGACCGCGTAACGCAGCAAAACGCCTCGCTGGTCCAGGAATCCGCGGCCGCCGCGGCCGCACTGGAAGAACAGGCTAGCCGACTGACGATGGCGGTGTCCGCATTTCGTCTTGCCGCGCGTCCTTATGCGGTAAAAACCAAAGAAGAACGGACTTCTGCAGACGCGCCCCGCAGCGCGCAGAAGCCCTCGTTAAGCATGGAGCACGATACTAACTGGGAAACATTTTGACCGAAATTTAACACTGCGGCCGTTGCCGCCTGATGGGAGCGTTGATGTTTAATCGTATTCGAATCTCGACCACGCTGTTTTTGATTTTGATCCTCTGCGGTGTATTGCAGATTGGCAGTAATGGCTTGTCTTTCTGGGCATTTCGGGACGGTTTTCAGAGCCTGAATCAGGTCGAGCAGAGTAATCAGCAACGCGCGGCGCTGGCACAAACGCGCGCCGTTTTATTACAGGCGAGTACCGCCCTCAACAAGGCCGGGACATTAACGGCGCTGAGCTATCCGCCCGATGACATCAAAAGCCTGATGGTTATTGCGCGCGAAAGCCTGGCGCAGTCCGCCACGCTGTTCAATGGTTTCAAGGCTATCGAGGCGAATACAGAATCAGGCAAAGCGCTGCAGGACGCAACAGAGAAAAGCTTCACTCAGTGGCACAGCGATCTGGAACATCAGGCCACCTGGCTTGAAAACAACCAGTTGTCAGACTTTCTGACCGCGCCAGTGCAGGCGTCGCAGGATGCCTTTGATGTGAACTTTAACGCCTGGCAGCAGAACATTAATCATGTGCTGGTGGTGGCTGGGCAACAGAGCAAAAACAACTATCACATGTCGGCAGCGATCTTTATCAGCATGGTCATTATTGCCGCGCTGTTAACCAGCGGCGCGCTGTACTGGTCGCGCAAAATGATCGTCCAGCCGCTGGCGATTATCGGCAGTCATTTTGACAGCATTGCCGAGGGCAACCTGGCGCGGCCGATTGCGGTTTACGGGCGTAATGAGATTTCGGCGATCTTTTCCAGCCTGAAGGCGATGCAACAGGCGCTGCGGGAAACCGTCAGCGACGTGCGTCAGGGCAGTCTGGCGATGCACACCGGGATTTCTGAAATCGCGATGGGTAATAACGATCTCTCCTCACGCACCGAGCAGCAGGCGGCGTCATTGGCGCAGACGGCGGCCAGCATGGAGCAGTTAACGGCTACCGTCGGTCAAAACGCCGACAATGCGCGCCAGGCTTCCGGGCTGGCAAAAAGCGCCGCCGATACGGCGAAAACCGGCGGCGAACAGACCACCAAAGTCGCCAGTACGATGCAGGCGATTGCCGCCAGTTCGCAAAAGATTGGCGACATTATCGGGGTGATAGACGGTATCGCCTTCCAGACCAATATTCTGGCGCTCAACGCGGCGGTCGAAGCGGCGCGTGCTGGTGAGCAGGGGCGTGGATTTGCTGTGGTTGCCGGAGAAGTACGCAACCTGGCGAGCCGCAGCGCCCAGGCAGCAAAAGAGATTAAAGGGTTAATTGAAGAGTCGGTGAACCGCGTCCACCAGGGATCGCAACTCGTCGATACGGCTGCCCGCACCATGACGGAAATCGTCAGCTCGGTCACCCGGGTCAACGACATCATGGGCGAGATTGCCTCGGCGTCAGACGAACAACGCAGAGGAATAGAGCAGGTGGCACAGGCCGTCACCCAGATGGATCAGGTGACACAACAGAACGCCGCGCTGGTGGAAGAAGCCGCCGCCGCGACCGGGCAACTCGCGCATCAGGCCGACACGCTGTCAGCCCGTGTAGCAGTATTCAAACTTGAAGAGCATGTGGTAACACACCAAGAATCGGCACCGCCGCAGGCTGTGCCCGTTGTATCCTGAATGTGATTGAGAAGGCGCTATGACATCATCTCTGCCCAACGGGCAAACGTCATTATTGTTACAGATGACCCAGCGCCTTGCGCTGTCCGACGCGCACTTTCGTCGGATATGTCAATTAATCTACCAGCGTGCGGGGATCGTGCTGGCGGACCACAAGCGGGACATGGTTTACAACCGCCTGGTCCGTCGTCTGCGTACGCTGGGAATGGATGATTTTGGTCACTATCTCAGCGTGCTGGAAGCGAATCAAAGCAGCGCAGAGTGGCAGGCTTTTATCAACTCGTTGACCACTAACCTGACCGCTTTTTTCCGCGAAGGGCACCATTTCCCGGTACTGGCGGAAAGCGCGCGTCGTCACAGCGGCGAATACCGGGTCTGGAGCGCCGCGGCATCGACCGGTGAAGAGCCGTACAGTATCGCCATTACGTTGGCCGATACGCTGGGCATGGCGCCAGGGCGCTGGAAGGTGTTCGCCAGCGATATTGATACCGAAGTGCTGGAAAAGGCCCGTAGCGGGATCTATCGCCTGGACGAACTGAAGACCCTGTCGCCGCAGCAGCTCCAGCGTTATTTCATGCGCGGAACCGGTCCTCATGATGGGCTGGTGCGTGTGCGTCAGGAACTGGCAAGCCACGTCGAGTTTTCCGTGATTAACCTGCTCGATAAGCAGTACACCGTGCCGGGACCGTTCGACGCCATTTTCTGCCGCAATGTGATGATCTATTTCGATAAAACGACGCAGCAGGACATTCTGCGCCGTTTTGTCCCTCTTCTTAAGCCTGATGGTCTGCTGTTTGCCGGGCATTCAGAGAACTTTAGTAACCTCGTGCGCGACTTTAGCCTGCGCGGGCAAACGGTTTATGCGCTAAGTAAGGGTAAAGCATGAGTAAAATCAGGGTGTTGTCGGTCGATGATTCTGCATTGATGCGCCAAATCATGACCGAAATTATTAACAGCTATAGCGACATGGAGATGGTGGCAACCGCACCCGATCCGCTCGTCGCCCGGGATTTGATCAAGAAATATAACCCTGACGTGCTGACGCTGGACGTCGAAATGCCGCGGATGGACGGCCTCGATTTTCTTGAAAAGCTGATGCGACTGCGTCCGATGCCGGTGGTGATGGTGTCGTCGCTGACGGGGAAAGGCTCGGAAGTGACGCTGCGGGCGCTGGAACTGGGGGCGATCGATTTTGTCACCAAGCCGCAGTTGGGGATCCGCGAAGGGATGCTGGCCTACAGCGAGATGATTGCGGAGAAAGTGCGCACGGCGTCACGCGCACGTCTGACAGCCCATAAACCGCTTGCGGCGCCGGTCACCTTAAAAGCGGGACCGCTGCTCAGTTCGGAAAAACTGATTGCGATTGGCGCCTCGACGGGGGGCACCGAGGCAATTCGCCATGTGCTGCAACCGCTGCCACTCTCCAGTCCGGCGGTCATTATTACGCAGCATATGCCGCCCGGTTTTACCCGCTCGTTTGCTGAACGTCTGAACAAGCTATGTCAGATAACCGTGAAAGAGGCGGAGGACGGCGAGCGTGTTCTGCCGGGTCATGCCTACATTGCGCCGGGCGATAAACACATGGAACTGGCACGCAGCGGAGCAAACTATCAAATCAAAATTCATGACGGTCCGCCGGTTAACCGGCACCGGCCGTCGGTGGATGTGCTGTTTCATTCGGTAGCGATTCATGCGGGGCGCAATGCCGTCGGGGTGATCCTGACGGGAATGGGCAACGACGGCGCCGCCGGAATGTTAGCGATGCACCAGGCGGGCGCCTGGACGATTGCGCAAAATGAAGCAAGTTGTGTGGTGTTCGGCATGCCGCGCGAAGCCATCAATATGGGTGGCGTCAGCGAAGTGGTCGATCTTAGTCAGGTTAGCCAGCAGATGCTGGCGAAAATCAGTGCCGGACAGGCAATACGTATTTGAATCAGGAGTAATTTTTTATGGCGGATAAAGAGCTTAAGTTTTTGGTTGTGGATGACTTTTCCACCATGCGTCGCATCGTGCGTAACCTGCTTAAGGAGTTGGGATTTAACAACGTGGAAGAAGCCGAAGATGGCGCGGATGCGTTGAATAAACTGCAGGCAGGTGGGTTTGGTTTTGTCATTTCCGACTGGAACATGCCGAACATCGACGGTCTCGAGTTGCTGAAAACCATTCGCGCGGACAGCGGAATGTCCTCACTGCCGGTGCTGATGGTCACGGCAGAAGCGAAGAAAGAGAACATCATTGCCGCGGCGCAGGCCGGGGCCAGCGGCTACGTAGTGAAACCGTTCACGGCGGCGACGCTGGAAGAAAAACTCAATAAAATCTTTGAGAAACTGGGCATGTAAGGGGCTGACCATGATGCAACCACAGATTAAACCCGTAGATGAACATTCTGCCGGGGATATCATTGCCCGCATTGGTAGCCTGACTCGTATGCTGCGTGACAGTTTGCGCGAGCTGGGGCTGGACCAGGCCATCGCTGAAGCGGCAGAAGCCATTCCCGATGCCCGCGACCGTCTGGACTACGTGGTGCAGATGACCGCGCAGGCCGCTGAGCGCGCCCTGAACAGCGTTGAGGCTTCTCAGCCGCATCAGGACGAAATGGAGAAAGGGGCGAAGGCGCTGAGCAAGCGT
>NZ_JBFWLF010000200.1:0-8444 GCF_050252275.1 Citrobacter sp.
TTTGTTGGCAGTCCGGTGATCCCCCCGGGCCACCTTTTCCCGTCATGGCTGGCATTGAATTTTCGACCTCTTCGGTGAATAGTAGCCTTTTCCACTACTTGCGAAATCACCTTGTTCCTCACATTTAACCCCATCCTGCTGAATATCGGCGCACTGATCCTGACGCTTATCCTGATCTACACTGGCTTCTCGGCAGGTGAGAAAACCACCTGGCTGATGGAAGTTACGCCGGTCATAATTGTGATACCGCTGCTGCTGACAACCGTAAAGCGCTACCCGCTCACTCCTCTGCTTTATACCCTGATTTTTTTCCACGCCATCATCCTGATGGTGGGCGGTATGTACACCTATGCCAAAGTCCCTGTGGGCTTTGAAGTGCAGGAGTGGCTGGGCTTAAGCCGAAATCCGTATGACAAACTCGGCCATTTCTTCCAGGGCCTGGTTCCGGCACTGGTGGCGCGCGAAATTCTGCTACGCGCAGAGATTGTTCGCAGCGGGAAGATGCTGTCATTTCTGGTTTGCTGCGTGGCGCTGGCGATCAGTGCCACCTATGAGTTAATTGAATGGTGGGCCGCGCTGGCGATGGGACAGGGCGCGGACGATTTCCTTGGCACGCAGGGCGACCCGTGGGATACCCAGTCAGACATGTTCTGCGCGTTGCTGGGTTCATTGACTACGGTAACGTTGCTGGCGGGAGTGCATAGCCGTCAGTTGCAGCGCTATGGATTAACGCCCCCCGACGCATAACGTATTTATCTGCCGGAGGCATACACAGGCTCCGGCGATATCACTATCAGCTCAAAAAATAGTTCAGCTGTCGATAAACCACCGTCAAAAACGGCTGGCAAATCACTTTAAACCATTGTTTATAAAAAATTATTGATGAATCCCCGTCGTTTCGCGCCCTCTTTACACCTTTTTTCGTCAGGATAATACTTGCCCGCATCACAGATTCCTCCACAACCGGGTAAGAGATGATGAAAGTATTAATTGTTGAAAGTGAATTTCTGCATCAGGACACCTGGGTTGGCAAGGCCGTGGAACGTCTGGCAGACGCCTTAAGTCGGCAAAATATTACCGTCATTAAGTCCACGTCTTTCGACGACGGCTACGCCATCCTGTCGGCAAACGAAGCCATTGATTGCCTGATGTTCAGCTATCAAATGGAACAGCCTGATGAACATCAAAATGTCAGAGAACTGATCGGTAAGCTTCATGAGCGCCAGCAAAATGTGCCGGTCTTTCTGTTAGGTGACAGAGAGAAAGCCACCGCCTCGCTGGACCGCGATATGCTGGAGCTTGTCGATGAGTTCGCCTGGATCCTCGAAGACACCGCTGACTTTATCGCGGGGCGCGCAGTCGCCGCCATGACCCGTTATCGTCAGCAACTGCTGCCGCCGCTGTTCAATGCGCTAATGAAATACAGTGATATCCATGAATACTCCTGGGCCGCACCGGGCCACCAGGGTGGTGTGGGTTTTACCAAAACGCCTGCCGGTCGCTTCTATCATGATTATTACGGCGAAAACCTGTTCCGCAGCGACATGGGGATTGAACGTGCTTCGCTGGGTTCTCTGCTCGATCACACCGGGGCCTTTGGCGAAAGCGAAAAATATGCTGCACGGGTCTTTGGCGCAGACCGTTCCTGGTCCGTCGTGGTCGGGACATCCGGCTCCAACCGCACCATTATGCAGGCCTGTATGACCGATAACGATGTCGTGGTGCTGGACCGTAACTGCCATAAATCGATTGAACAGGGGTTGATCCTGACCGGGGCGAAACCGGTGTATATGGTGCCCAGCCGTAACCGCTACGGCATCATTGGCCCTATCTACCCACAGGAAATGCAGCCGGAAACCTTACAGAAAAAAATCAGCGAAAGCCCGCTGACCAAAGAGAAGACAGGACAAAAACCGTCTTATAGCGTGGTGACCAACTGTACCTACGACGGTGTCTGCTATAACGCGAAATCCGCACAGGCGTTACTGGCGCAAACTACCGACCGCATTCACTTCGACGAAGCCTGGTACGGCTACGCCCGCTTTAACCCGATTTACGCCGACCACTATGCGATGCGTGGTGAACCGGGCGATCACAGTGGTCCTACCGTTTTTGCCACCCACTCTACGCACAAACTGTTGAACGCCCTCTCTCAGGCGTCTTACATCCATGTGCGTGAAGGTCGCGGCGCAGTGAATTTTTCCCGCTTCAATCAGGCGTACATGATGCATGCCACCACCTCGCCGTTGTATGCCATCTGCGCATCCAACGATGTGGCGGTGTCCATGATGGACGGCAACAGCGGCCTGTCGCTGACTCAGGAAGTGATCGACGAAGCCATCGACTTCCGCCAGGCCATGGCGCGTCTGTATAAAGAGTTCAGCGCCGACGGCGACTGGTTCTTCAAGCCGTGGAACAAAGAAGTGGTCACCGATCCGCAGACCGGGAAAACATTCGATTTTGCTGACGCACCGGCGAAACTGCTGGCAACAGACCAGAACTGCTGGGTGATGCGTCCGGGCGAATCCTGGCACGGCTTTAAAGACTTACCCGATAACTGGAGCATGCTTGACCCGATCAAGGTCAGCATTCTCGCACCGGGGATGGGTGACGACGGCGAACTGGAAGAGACGGGGGTGCCTGCAGCGCTGGTCACCGCCTGGCTTGGACGTCACGGAATCGTGCCAACCCGCACCACCGATTTCCAGATCATGTTCCTGTTCTCGATGGGCATCACCCGTGGGAAATGGGGAACCCTGATCAACACCCTGTGCTCATTTAAACATCACTACGATGCCAACACCCCACTGGCGCAGGTCATGCCGGAACTGGTCGACGAACACCCAGAAACCTACGCCAATATGGGCATTCACGACCTGGGCGATCGGATGTTCGCCTGGCTGCGGGAAAACAACCCAGGCGCGAAACTCAACGCCGCCTATTCCGGCCTGCCGGTTGCCGCAATGACGCCGCGTGAAGCCTATAACGCTATCGTTAACGACAACATCGAAATGGTGGCCATTGATAAACTGCCGGGTCGCATTGCAGCAAACTCGGTGATCCCTTATCCGCCGGGAATTCCGATGCTGCTTTCCGGCGAGAACTTCGGTGATGAAAACAGTCCGCAGGTGGGCTATCTCCGCGCCCTGCAATCCTGGGATCACCACTTCCCTGGTTTCGAACATGAAACCGAAGGCACTGAAATCATTGATGGCGTCTATCACGTAATGTGCGTGAAAGCGTAAATCAATTCCGACGACTGCGTCATGACATGGCCACCCTGACGCAGCCTGGTTTAGGCCGTAGGGTTATGACGAGCGTTTCCTGAGTATTGCTGAGAAAAACTACCATTGTCATACCTTTTTGCGCGGGTGCTCCCCGCGCTTTTTTTTATCCCTTATGCATGGTTTCCACCGCGTAAAAGTTTCTGTACATAGCAATTATCTGTCGCCTATTGTATTTCCAGACAAAACCATTATTTTAATGCGGACTTCATTCGTCATACAAATCGAAATATCTGCTTTATCTCTCCCCTTTGGTGAGAAAGGATATTTTATGTTCATATTCGGGAGTTAGGGTATGAGAATTTTCAGCAATAATCCTTGCATTGTCGTGTTAACCGAAAAAGACGTTTGGCTACGAGTAAACGGTAAAGAGGCTATCAATTTAAAAGCGAATCATATGGCACTCATCGCCTGTGAAAACAATATCATCGATATCTCATCGATTAATAACGCACTGGTCGCACATATTAGCCGAGATATAATTAAAGATTATCTTCGCTTTTTAAATAAAGATCTTTCAAATATTCCACTCTGGCAACGGAGTTCCTCCCCGGTATTAACCGCTGAATGTGTGACCCCCGATGTCTTCCGGGTGGCAGCACAACACAGCATTGCGCATACCGACAGCCCTGGCGAAGAAGAACGTACAAGCTGCCTGTTGTTCGCCGTGTTATCCCGCTTTCTCGACAGTAAGAAGTTTTTGTCCCTGCTGATGTTTATGTTGCGAAACCGCGTCAGCGACAGCGTTTACCATATTATCGAGAGTGACATTCATAAAGCGTGGAATCTTAATCAGGTCGCCCGTTGTCTCTGTCTGAGTCCGAGTTTGCTAAAGAAGAAACTCAAAAGCGAAAATACCAGCTACAGTCAAATCATCACCACTTGCCGCATGCGCTACGCTGTTAATCAACTTCTGATGGATGGCAAGAATATATCCCAGGTCTCCGAACTGTGTGGTTATAACAGTACATCTTACTTTATCTCTGTGTTCAAAGAGTATTATGGCATGACCCCGCTACATTATGTCAGCCAGTTTAAAGACCGTACGGCAGCGTGATTTTTGAGCATTTTGTAATGAGCTACGATAATATCAGCATTAGCGATAACCCACGTCGCACATAATTCAACCGACACCTGAAGGCGTATTATGAGACATCATTTATTGTTCCCTTCAGGAGATTAATTATGTCCTCGGATGCTGATGCTCACAAAGTGGGCTTAATCCCCGTCACCTTAATGGTGTCGGGGAATATCATGGGGTCAGGGGTTTTCCTGCTCCCTGCGAACCTGGCCGCCACCGGCGGGATTGCAATCTACGGATGGTTAGTCACGATTATCGGCGCGCTGGCGCTGTCGATGGTCTACGCAAAAATGTCGTCCTTAGATCCCAGTCCCGGCGGTTCTTACGCGTATGCTCGTCGTTGCTTTGGGCCGTTCCTCGGTTACCAGACCAACGTGCTATACTGGCTGGCCTGCTGGATCGGTAACATCGCGATGGTGGTTATCGGCGTCGGTTACCTGAGCTACTTCTTCCCCATTCTGAAAGATCCGCTGGTGCTGACCCTGACCTGCGTGGTGGTGCTGTGGATTTTTGTTCTGCTCAATATTGTCGGTCCGAAAATGATCACCCGCGTTCAGGCCGTTGCCACCGTGCTGGCGCTGGTCCCCATCGTCGGTATCGCGGTGTTTGGCTGGTTCTGGTTCCGTGGCGAAACCTACATGGCGGCCTGGAACGTGAGCGGCATGAACACCTTCGGCGCGATTCAGAGCACCCTTAACGTCACCCTGTGGTCATTCATCGGGGTCGAAAGTGCCTCGGTAGCGGCAGGGGTGGTCAAAAACCCGAAACGCAACGTGCCGATTGCCACCATTGGCGGGGTGCTGATTGCGGCTGTGTGCTATGTGCTCTCCACCACCGCCATCATGGGGATGATCCCTAATGCCGCGCTGCGCGTCTCCGCTTCACCGTTCGGTGATGCGGCACGTATGGCGCTGGGTAACACCGCTGGCGCGATTGTCTCCTTCTGCGCGGCAGCAGGCTGTTTAGGTTCGCTGGGCGGCTGGACGCTGCTGGCCGGACAGACTGCAAAAGCCGCCGCCGATGACGGTCTGTTCCCACCGATTTTTGCCCGTGTAAATAAGGCGGGCACACCGGTTGCCGGGCTGATTATTGTCGGGATTCTGATGACTATCTTCCAGTTCAGCAGTATGTCGCCGAACGCCGCGAAAGAGTTTGGCCTCGTCTCTTCAGTGTCCGTCATCTTTACGCTGGTGCCGTATTTGTACACCTGTGCTGCGCTGCTGCTGCTCGGTCACGGACACTTCGGCAAAGCGCGTCCGCTCTATCTGCTGGTAACCTTTGTGGCCTTTATTTACTGCATCTGGGCTGTGGTGGGGTCTGGCGCGAAAGAGGTAATGTGGTCATTCGTGACCCTGATGATCATCACCGCGCTGTACGCCCTGAACTACAACCGGATCCACAAAAACCCCTTCCCACTGGATGCGCCGGTTAACCGCAATTAATCCCCCTCTTTTACACGATGAAGCCAACCTTAAGTTCTTAAGGTTGGCTTAACTTTACTTTGCGAGGATCTGCGCTAATTAGTCTACGGAAGCTCCACCATGTTAAAGCGCATTGTCAAAAGACCTCTTCTCAGCCTGCTGGCCTGGTTACTACTGGTTTCATTCTATTTGTCTGTTTGTCTGAACATCGCGTTCTACAAACAGGTTGTGCAGGATCTGCCGCTGGATTCTCTGCGTAACATCCTGGTCTTCTTGTCGATGCCAGTGGTGGCGTTCAGCGTCATGAATATTGTCCTGACGCTGGCCTCTTTCCTGTGGCTGAACCGCCTGCTGGCCTGCCTGTTTATTCTGATGTCCGCGTCAGCGCAGTATTTCATCATGACTTACGGCATCATCATTGACCGCTCAATGATTGCCAATATGGTGGATACGACGCCTGCCGAAACGTTCGCCCTGATGACGCCGCGAATGGTGCTCACGCTCGGTCTTAGCGGCATTGCGGCGGCCATCGTTGCCTGCTGGATTAAAATCAAACCGACTACGCCTGTCCTGCGCAGCGTGCTGTATCGCGCTGCCAACGTGCTGGTATCCGTGTTATTGATCGTGCTGGTGGCGGCCTTTTTCTATAAAGATTACGCCTCACTGTTTCGCAACAATAAAGAACTGGTCAAAGCTCTCAGCCCATCTAACGGCATTGTCGCCAGTTGGTCATGGTACTCCCATCAGCGCCTCGCACACCTGCCGCTGGTACGCATCGGGGAAGACGCCCATCGTAATCCGGTGATGCAGCAAGAGAAGCGCAAAAATCTGACTATCCTGATCGTCGGTGAAACCTCACGTGGCGAAAACTACTCGCTCGGCGGCTACTCCCGCAAAACCAATCCGCTATTGGCAAAAGATAATGTGGTTTACTTCCCGCGCACCACGTCGTGTGGTACCGCCACGGCGGTCTCTGTACCGTGCATGTTCTCTAACATGCCGCGTAAGCATTACGACGAAGAGCTGGCGCAGCATCAGGAAGGGATGCTCGATATTATCCAGCGCGCGGGCGTTAACGTACTGTGGAATGACAACGATGGCGGCTGTAAAGGCGCCTGCGACCGCGTGCCGCATCAGAATATGACGGCGTTAAACCTGAAAGGGGAATGCATCGACGGCGAATGCTATGACGAGGTTCTGTTCCACGGTCTGGAAGAGTACATCAACAACCTGCAAGGTGACGGGGTGATTGTACTGCATACCATCGGCAGCCACGGCCCGACCTACTACAACCGCTACCCGCCGCAGTTCAGGAAATTTACCCCAACCTGCGATACCAATGAAATCCAGACCTGTTCACAGGAACAATTAGTGAACACGTACGATAATACCGTGCTGTATGTCGACTATATTGTTGATAAAACAATTAATCTTCTGAAAGCGCATCAGGATAAATTTACCACCAGCCTGGTGTATCTTTCCGACCACGGCGAGTCGCTGGGTGAAAACGGCGTTTATCTGCACGGCCTGCCGTATGCCATTGCGCCAGACTCCCAGAAGCATGTGCCGATGCTGCTGTGGCTGTCAGAGGATTATCAGCAGCGCTATCAGGTTGATGCCAGTTGCCTGCAAAAACAGGCGCGTACTCAGGATTACTCGCAGGACAATCTTTTCTCGACCATGCTGGGACTGACCGGCGTACAGACCACGCAATATCAGGCCGCAGATGATATTCTGCAGCCCTGCAGGAGAACCACGCAATGAAAATACTGATTGTTGAAGACGATACGCTGCTTTTGCAGGGCCTGATTCTGGCGGCACAAACCGAAGGGTACGCCTGCGATGGCGTGTCGACCGCCCGTGCGGCTGAGCAATGTCTGGAAACCGGTCATTACAGTCTGGTGGTGCTGGACCTCGGCCTGCCTGATGAAGATGGCCTGCATTTCCTTGCTCGCATCCGGCAGAAAAAATATACCCTGCCGGTGCTGATCCTTACTGCGCGGGACACGCTCGGCGATAAGATTTCCGGGCTGGACGTCGGGGCCGACGATTATCTGGTGAAACCTTTTGCGCTGGAAGAGCTGCACGCCCGGATCCGCGCGCTGCTGCGTCGTCACAATAACCAGGGCGAGAGTGAACTGGTCGTCGGCAACCTGACGCTGAACATGGGCCGTCGACAGGTGTGGAAAGAGGGAGAAGAGTTAATTCTCACCCCTAAAGAGTACGCGTTGCTGTCGCGTCTGATGCTGAAATCGGGAAGCCCGGTGCACCGGGAAATTCTCTATAACGACATCTATAACTGGGATAACGAACCGTCCACCAATACCCTGGAAGTGCATATCCATAACCTGCGCGATAAAGTGGGCAAATCCCGTATTCGTACCGTGCGCGGCTTTGGCTACATGCTGGTGGCGACCGCGACTGAGGAAAGCTAATTGAATCTGAAGCGTTTTCTACGCCAGCCCATGACCCTGCGTCGGCGGCTGATGATCACCATCGGCATGATTTTGCTGGTTTTCCAGCTCATCAGCACCTTCTGGCTCTGGCATGAAAGCACTGAGCAGATCCAGCTGTTTGAACAGGCGCTGCGGGATAACCGCAATAACGATCGCCACATCATGCATGAAATCCGCGAGGCGGTCGCCAGTCTGATCGTCC
>NZ_JBFWLF010000201.1:0-8391 GCF_050252275.1 Citrobacter sp.
GTCAGCTACATCAAGCTGGACGCCGCCTCGATGCAAAAGCCGGTCAGCGATGAAGATATCCAGTCTTATTACGATCAGCATCAGGATCAGTTCACCCAGGCACAGCGTAGCCGTTACAGCATCATCCAGACTAAAACGGAAGATGAAGCGAAAGCGGTACTCGACGCGCTGAACAAAGGTGGTGACTTTGCTGCGCTGGCGAAAGAGAAATCGGCCGACATCATCTCTGCCCGCAACGGCGGCGATATGGGTTGGCTGGAAGACGCCACCACGCCGGAAGAGCTGAAAAATGCCGGGCTGAAAGAGAAGGGCCAGCTTTCTGGCGTGATTAAATCCTCTGTTGGCTTCCTGGTTGTGCGTCTGGACGACATTCAGCCGGCGGTTGTGAAGCCGCTGAACGAAGTCCGTGATGACATCGCAGCGAAAGTGAAACAGGAAAAAGCGCTGGATGCTTACTTTGCTTTACAGCAGAAAGTGAGCGATGCGGCGAACAATGATACGGAATCTCTGGCGGGTGCCGAACAGGCAGCTGGCGCGAAAGCGGTACAGACGGGCTGGTTCAGTCACGAGAACCTGCCGGAAGAGCTGAATTTCAAACCGGTATCAGACGCCATTTTTGATGGTGCTCTGGTGGGTGAAAACGGCGCGCCGGGCAGAAACTCCGATATCATCACCGTCGATGGCGATCGCGCGTTTGTTCTGCGTATCAGCGATCACAAGGCAGAGGCCGTGAAGCCGCTGTCTGAGGTGAAAGATCAGGTAACGGCGCTGGTTAAGCACAACAAAGCAGAGCAGCAGGCTAAACTGGATGCGGAAAAACTGCTGGTTGAGCTGAAGGCGGGTAAAGGCGCAGAAGCGATGAAAGCCGCTGGTCTGAGCTTTGGCGAGTCTAAAACCCTGAGCCGTACGGGCCAGGATCCGGTTAGCCAGGCGGCGTTTGGTCTGAGCCTGCCGGCGAAAGATAAGCCGAGCTATGGCATTGCCAACGATATGCAGGGCAATGTGGTTTTGCTGGCTCTGGACGACGTGAAAGCGGGCTCCATGCCGGAAGATCAGAAGAAAGCGATGGTTCAGGGGATCACCCAGAACAATGCGCAGATTGTCTTTGAGGCATTGATGAGTAACCTGCGTAAATCGGCGAAAATCAAAATCGGAGATGCGATGGATCAACAGCCGTAATCGTCGAGACGTCTCGCAAATCATTGCACAACCGTTGTAACACCTGAAGGTCGCTTTCGCGGCCTTTTCCATTTCTGACATTTGCCATTTGTTCGTTGGTTTTAACCTCGTTATCGTGATTCCACTGTTCACTAACAAGGAGAAAACAGTATGAAACATGGAATCAAAGCGTTACTTATCACCCTTTCCTTCGCCTGCGCGGGTATGACGCAAAGTGCGCTGGCGGCGTCATCGACAGCGGCAGCGAAAAGCCCGGCGGTGGAGACCAGCGTACAAGCACCGGTTGCAGGGCAAAACAAAGCTGCGGTTCCGGCGAAAGCCAGCACCGAAGAGGGCACCAGGGTCAGCATCAATACCGCATCGGCAGAAGAGTTGGCGCGGGCGATGAACGGTGTTGGCCTGAAGAAAGCGCAGGCGATAGTCAGCTATCGTGAAGAGTACGGCCCGTTTAAAACGGTGGAAGATCTCAAACAAGTGCCGGGGATGGGCAACGCGTTAGTGGAGCGCAATCTGTCTGCTTTAACACTTTAATCACTTGCGCACTGGCAAATATTTGCCAGACTGAGAGAGGTCATACCAGTTATGATCTCTCTACTCTTGTCTCTCTATAACAAAAACGTAAGGTCTCTGCGCTATGCAAACACAGATTAAGGTTCGTGGTTATCATCTTGATGTCTATCAGCACGTGAATAATGCCCGCTATCTTGAGTTTCTGGAGGAAGCCCGCTGGGATGGCCTGGAGAGCAGCGATAGTTTTCAATGGATGACGGCCCACAATATCGCTTTCGTGGTGGTCAACATCAATATTAACTATCGCCGTCCAGCGGTTCTGAGTGATCTGCTAACCGTCACCAGTCAGGTGCAACAGCTAAACGGGAAAAGCGGTATTCTAAGCCAGGTGATTACGCTGGAACCGGAAGGACAGGTGGTGGCTGATGCGCTTATTACGTTCGTCTGTATTGATCTGAAATCGCAAAAAGCGCTGCCGCTGGAAGGGGAGTTACGCGAAAAGCTGGAGCAGATGGTGAAGTAGGGGGGGGTGATCCAACTGTTGGCCGGATAAGGTGCCTGGCACCGCCATCCGGCGAAACCCGCAATTATTTCAAACCGGTCTTCTGCTTCATTGCCGCCATTATGACCGGTTTATCTGCCAGGTAATGATTCAGGCCATTTGCGCGTAGATTACAGGCTGCGCAGTGGCCGCAACCGTCGCCCTTAATGCCGTTGTAGCAGGTCAGCGTTTCTTCACGTACCAGATCCAGCTTGCCCCAATAATCTGCCAGCGCCCAGGTTTCGGCTTTATCAATCCACATCAGCGGCGTTTCAAAGCGGATATCTTTCGCCATCCCCAGTTTAATGGCGTGATTCAACGCCTCGACAAAATCATTGCGACAGTCAGGGTAACCAGAGAAATCGGTCTCGCAGACGCCGGTAATCACTGCTTCTGCTTTTACCTGATAAGCATAAATCGCCGCCAGGGTCAGAAACAGAATATTACGTCCAGGGACAAAGGTATTCGGGATCCCATCGGCATCCGGTTCATAATCCGGAACCGGGATGTTGTCACGGGTCAGGCTGCTGACTGCCAGTTCACTCAGCAGCGTCACGTCCAGTACTTTGTGTGCACGTGCACCCAGTTTCAGGGCCAGATCACGTGCAACATCAATCTCCGCGCGATGGCGCTGACCATAATCAAAGGTCACGCAATGCACTTCATCATACTGATGCAGCGCCTGCACCAGACAGGTGGTGGAGTCTTGGCCTCCACTGAATACTACGACGGCACGTTTCATGGTTAATCCTGATAAGTTACTGTACACAAAGCCATTCAAATTGCATCGAGACGACAAGTCTGAGAATCTCCTGGAGTTTACATAAGTAAATAACAGGGGTGAACAGACGTAGCCGACAAAGAGGCAGTTTGAAGAATGACGTGTATAAAGTCGCTATGGTAGCGCCAGAGTTGCCTGGCGACCAGCTTCTTCACGACGCGGGTGGCGGTAGCCAGGCTTCGGTGAACTCAAACCAGCCGCGAGGATTCAACCGCACCCCGTTCACACCAGGCGGTGCGCTGATGCGATAGTGATAGTTAAACAGCGGCGTCAGCGTCGCGTCATCCATCAGGCTGGCGAAAACTTGCCGCAGCGCGGCATAGCGATGATCCTCTTCCGGTCTGATTTGCAGTGCATCCAGCGTGGCCTGAAGATGTGAGAATGTTGGTGCATCAAGCACGTGCGGCCAGAGTGAATCACAGCGTAGCCACTGTTCGAGTGTATACTCGGGCGCTTCGCCAATCAGGCGGTCTCCCATCAGCAGATCCGCTTCGGCAAGCCGTTGGCAGCCGTCCCAGGTTTTCGCGTTATGAAAAATCAGCGTCAGTTCGCAGCCGAGGGCGGCCAGCGTGTGGCGCAGGTGTTCTGCCATAGTATGCAGTTCCACCGGCAGGTGATAAACCAGCGTCATTTTTTTCGGTAGTTCAACCGATTCCAGCCCCTCCCACTGCGGGATGGCCCAGCCAGGCAACAATTCGTTGCAGGGCGTAATCAGGTTTTCTCTCACATCCAGCGTTTGCAGCAGTGAAGAACGATGAATAAGGCTGACCAGCCGACGAGCCTGCAGTGGCGTCAGGTGGGCGCTTTTTTTCAGCGCGAGATAGCAAAAGCCGAGACTGATGCCGGTACTTACCGGGCTCACCGTGGCGAGCTCTTCGGGTTTGCCAATGGTTATCTGCACCGGATGGCGACAACTGGTGCCGAGATCTTGCTCAAAAAGCTGAGGGGTGATCCAGTATTCAATGGCTTTGAGCAGTGGATGTACGAGATGGTAATGGTCATGGCTTTCCAGACGTACCAGTTCGGGCGTAAACAGCGTCAGACGAAAAGGTCCCGTTCCGATGACGGGGTGTTCCGGATGTGCCAGCAGGCTGCCGTAGCTTGCCAGCCGGTGTGCCAGCCAGAAATCCGGGCGGTGCAGGATAAACGTCAGGCACTGTGGATGCGTCACTTCAATGTGCTTTACGCTGATAAACAGCCGGTTCAGTGCCGGGAGTTTGCGCAACATCAGCAGTCGCTGATGAAGCTGTGTGGTCTCTACCGCGTCACCGTTGTGCCAGAACAGCGTCGAGCGGATATAGAAGTCCCAGCGCAACCCGTCGGCGGAAATATCCCAGTGGTGGGCTAAATCCCCGCATGGCCGCTGCGTCTGGCTGTCAAAACGGGTCAGTCCGGAGAAAATCTGCCCTGCGAGATGTTGCTCGGCGCGACCGGGAAGAAAACCAGAATGCAGCGGTTCAAGCTGACGGTAATAGGGAATACGCAGCGTGGGCGTGTCGTTTTGCCATTGACCCCCCATAAAGGGTTGCAGCATGGCCCGCAATTCACCGGGTGCCAGTTGCGCCAGCTCCAGTACGCTAAGCTGTTGGCCCTTCTCCAGCGCCTGTTCCATCATCGCCGTGCGCAATGATTCCGGGGCCACCAGAAAACGCAGTTGCCCGCGCTTACCGCGTCCGGACTGCGCCTCCCAGACCAGCCAACCTGATTCCTGCGCCTGGCGCAACAACGTGCGGACGTGCCGCTCACTACAGAAGCAGCGTTCAGCCAGTTCCCCGACGGTCACGTGCTGCGGTTCGCCGTTAGAAGGCTGCCAGAGTCGCTGGTACTGATTAAGCCGATTGAGAAGTCGCATATAAACCCGGAACAATTTCTTTTATCTATTCACTATTACTTCCGTATATCTCAGGTAATACTGAATCACAAGTTAATCCGTCACCGAGTGGAGAAAGAGATGGCACGCCTGGCTGCATTTGATATGGATGGCACCCTGTTGATGCCAAATCACCTTTTGGGTGATGAAACGCTCTCTACTCTGGCGCGTCTGCGCGAACGTGACATTACCCTGACGTTTGCCACCGGACGCCATGTACTGGAAATGCGCCATATTCTCGGCACTTTTTCACTCGATGCTTTTCTGATCACCGGTAACGGGACACGCATTCACTCGCTGGAAGGCGAGGTGCTGCACCGTCAGGATCTGGATCCGGCTGTTGCTGAGATCGTCCTGCATCAGCACTGGGACACACAGGCGAGTATGCATGTCTTCAACGATAACGGCTGGTTTACCGGACAAGAGATCCCCGAGATGCTGCACGCCCACGTCTATAGCGGTTTTCGCTATCAGATTGTGGATGTCGCGCGTATTCCGGCAGGTCGGGTGACTAAAGTTTGCTTCTGTGGCGATCATGACGATTTGACGAGGCTGAAAATTCAGCTTGAAGAGGTACTGGGTGCACGAGCCCATCTTTGTTACTCGGCGATCGATTGCCTGGAAGTACTGCCGGTAGGCTGTAACAAAGGTTCTGCATTGGAGGTCCTGAGCGGACATCTGGGGCTGTCGCTGGCGGAATGTATGGCGTTTGGTGACGCGATGAACGATCGCGAAATGCTTGGCAGCGTCGGCCGTGGCCTGATCATGGGCAATGCCATGCCGCAGCTTATTGCCGAACTTCCCCATTTACCGGTGATTGGTCATTGTCGCAACCAGGCGGTATCACACTTTTTGACACATTGGCTGGACTATCCAAATCTTCCTTATTCCCCCGAATGAGAGACCCTACCAGCACCGGGCGTTCAGCCCGGTTTTTTTTGATTTAATGCGTATTCAGCAACCGCGCCAGCTCTGCTTTCGCCGCGCGAAGATCGCCAATATGGGCGCTCACCCATTCAGCATGGTAGTAGGTGTCCAGATAGCGTTCGCCGCTGTCGCACAGTAGCGTCACCAGCGAACCGGTTTCTCCGGCTTCGCGCATGCGGGCGGCCAGTTGCAGCATACCCCACATATTGGTGCCCGTAGAGGCGCCGACTTTGCGGCCCAGTTGCGTCTCCAGCCAGTGCGCGGTCGCCACGCTGGCGGCATCCGGTACGCGCAGCATCTCATCGACCACGTCGGCAATGAATGACGGTTCGACGCGCGGGCGTCCAATTCCTTCAATTTTGCTGCCGACAGGGCTACGCAGCGTAGCATCACGCGACTGCCAGAAAGGCAGGAAGACGGAGTTTTCCGGGTCCACCACCATCAATTTTGTATCGTAACCCTGGCAGCGGATGTAGCGGCCAATGGTCGCGGAGGTCCCGCCGGTTCCGGCGCTCATCACAATGTGTTTCGGTATGGGATGCGGTTCACACTGCATCTGGCGGAAGATGCTGTCGGCGATATTGTTGTTACCGCGCCAGTCGGTGGCGCGTTCGGCATAGGTGAACTGATCCATATAATGGCCGTTCAACTCATGCGCCAGTTGTTCTGACGCCGCATAAATCTCGCAGGCGCTGTCCACGAAATGACAGCGACCACCGTAAAATTCAATCTGTTCGATTTTCCGTTTGGCCGTGCAGGCGGGCATGACGGCGATAAACGGCAGCCCCAGCAGGCGCGCGAAATAGGCTTCGGAGACTGCCGTTGAACCGGAAGAGGATTCGATAATAGTTGTGCCTTCCTTAATCCAGCCATTGCACAACCCATAGAGGAACAGCGAACGCGCCAGCCGGTGCTTCAGGCTACCGGTCGGGTGGGTGCTTTCATCTTTCAGATAGAGCTGGATATCCGGAAATGCCGGTAATGGCAGGCGGATAAGATGAGTATCCGCCGAGCGCTGATAATCCGCGTTAATCTCATTGATGGCATTTTTAACCCAGGTGCTGTTCATCATTAGTATCCATTTGTCATTTTGTGCCAAGAGTAGCGAAAAGCACGGAAAAAATTGTTGCCATTTAGCCTTTAAAATAGAATGTAAGGAGAAAATTCTTCTCTGAGGTGCCGGTATGTTAGATAAAATTGACCGTAAGCTGCTTGCATTGTTGCAACAGGACTGCACCCTCTCTTTGCAGGCGCTGGCGGATGCCGTTAATCTGACCACCACACCCTGCTGGAAACGCCTCAAACGACTGGAAGATGAGGGTATTCTGGTCGGTAAAGTCGCACTGCTGGATCCGGAAAAACTGGGGCTGGGATTAACTGCCTTTGTGCTCATTAAAACCCAGCATCACAGCAGTGACTGGTATTGCCGCTTCGTGACGGTGGTCAGTGAGATGCCGGAGGTGTTGGGCTTCTGGCGCATGGCCGGGGAGTACGATTACCTGATGCGGGTTCAGGTGGCTGACATGAAGCGCTATGATGACTTCTATAAACGTCTGGTCAATAGCGTTCCCGGTCTGTCGGACGTCACGTCGAGCTTTGCCATGGAACAGATTAAATACACCACTGCGCTGCCAATCGAATAACTCTCCCGGCACGATTTGCCGGAAAATCAGGTCAGGACATAATACGTGCGATTATTTGCTCAATTAAGCTGGTATTTTCGCCGGGAGTGGCGTCGCTACCTCGGGGCGGTTGCCTTGCTTATCCTCATCGCTATTCTGCAACTCATTCCACCAAAAGTGGTCGGTATTGTGGTAGATGGCGTATCTACACAACGCTTTACGCCGCAACAGATCATGCTGTGGATTGGCACCATCGCCCTGATTGCCGTGGTGGTCTATCTGTTGCGCTATGTCTGGCGCGTGCTGCTGTTTGGTGCGTCTTACCAACTGGCGGTGGAGCTACGCGAAGATTATTACCGCCAACTCAGCCGCCAGCATCCTGAATTTTATCTGCGCCACCGCACTGGGGATCTCATGGCGCGCGCCACCAATGATGTCGACCGCGTGGTCTTTGCCGCCGGGGAAGGGGTTCTGACGCTGGTGGATTCGCTGGTGATGGGCTGTGCGGTGCTGATTGTGATGTCCACGCAGATCAGCTGGCAGCTTACGCTGTTTGCCCTACTGCCGATGCCGGTGATGGCGCTGATGATCAAACGCTACGGCGATCGTCTGCATGACCGTTTCAGACTGGCACAGGCGGCGTTCTCCAGTCTCAATGACCGTACCCAGGAGAGCCTGACCAGTATTCGTATGATCAAAGCCTTTGGTCTGGAGGATCGGCAATCCGCACTGTTTGCGGCTGATGCGGAAGATACCGGGAAGAAAAACATGCGCGTGGCGCGTATCGATGCCCGTTTTGATCCGACGATTTATATCGCCATCGGCACGGCGAACCTGCTGGCTATCGGTGGCGGCAGTTGGATGGTCGTACAAGGTTCGCTGACGCTGGGACAACTGACCAGCTTCATGATGTACCTCGGGCTGATGATTTGGCCGATGTTGGCGCTGGCGTGGATGTTTA
>NZ_JBFWLF010000202.1:0-8367 GCF_050252275.1 Citrobacter sp.
TAACAAAAATACAAAAGACTTTTGCAGATACAATAACAATATGGCGGGAGGTTCGAGGGAGCAGGAACTCCCCCGAGGGGATCAGTGCAGTGCCGCCGTCAGGCCGCCCGCAACGATTAAAGCCAGGACAATAAACGTGGTCACTAATGAAAATTTCAGATCGGTGCTCATCAACTTTTCTCCTTTTTATACCCACACAAAAAGTGATATAGCGCATTTTTACACACTTGAGTGTAAAAATCTCCCACGATTTAGAGTGATATGTGCTTTTAATACTTCCCCTTTTCGTAAAGATCAGACAAAATTCGACGCTTACTTGATTAGCGTACCGGCCATTGACCCCTTCCTGACGTTCCGTGTCGTTTCCCGGCGTGCCGCAGCCCTGACGTTGGGCACAGGATGAGTAAAGGCAAACGTTTACTTGGCGTAATTTAATGTTCAGGTTGGGTCTGGAGTGAGATTTAATGGCAACAATTAAAGATGTAGCGAAGCGCGCAAACGTTTCCACTACAACCGTGTCACACGTAATTAACAAAACGCGTTTCGTCGCTGAAGAAACACGCAATGCAGTGTGGGCGGCAATCAAAGAATTGCACTATTCCCCCAGCGCGGTTGCCCGTAGCCTGAAAGTTAACCATACCAAATCTATCGGTTTGCTGGCGACGAGCAGCGAAGCCCCCTATTTTGCTGAAATTATTGAAGCGGTTGAGAAGAACTGCTTCCAGAAGGGCTATACCCTGATCCTCGGCAACGTCTGGAACAACCTGGAAAAGCAGCGTGCCTATCTGTCGATGATGGCGCAAAAACGCGTTGATGGCCTATTGGTAATGTGTTCCGAATACCCCGATCCCCTGCTCTCGATGCTGGAAGAATATCGTCATATCCCAATGGTGGTGATGGACTGGGGCGAAGCCAAAGCCGACTTCACTGATACGGTGATTGATAACGCCTTCGAGGGCGGCTACATGGCAGGCCGTTACCTCGTCGAGCGTGGACATCGCGAAATTGGCGTGATCCCAGGACTGATGGAGCGTAACACCGGCGCAGGCCGTTTGGCCGGATTTATGAAAGCGATGGATGAAGCGCTGATTAAAGTGCCTGAAAACTGGATTGTTCAAGGCGACTTCGAGCCGGAATCCGGCTACCGCGCCATGCAGCAAATTCTGTCGCAGGCGCATCGCCCAACGGCGGTCTTCTGTGGCGGCGATGTCATGGCGATGGGCGCCCTTTGCGCCGCTGATGAGATGGGTCTGCGCGTCCCGCAGGACGTGTCGCTGATAGGCTACGACAACGTGCGCAACGCCCGCTTCTTTACACCAGCGTTGACCACCATCCACCAGCCGAAAGATTCACTGGGTGAGACGGCCTTTAATATGTTACTGGACCGTATCGTCAATAAACGCGAAGAGTCGCAGTCTATTGAAGTCCACCCGCGCCTGGTGGAGCGCCGCTCCGTGGCGGATGGCCCGTTCCGCGACTACCGTCGTTAAGCCTCTTCTGCGGGAGTCTCATCGGGCTCCCGCAGCCACTCTTTGTTCAGCGTTTCACTGTCTCCCAGATAATCCAGCAGCCAGATCAGCGCAGGTGACATATCATTCTGCTGCCAGGTCAGGCAACAGGCCGCATCCGGGAAAGGATTCTCCAGATTTAACGCGACCCACTGCCCCTTGTTGAGATACGGCTTGGCGAAATGTGTCGGGACCATGCCGACACAGAGTCCGGCGCTGATACAAGTCGCGGAAGAATCCCAGTCCGGCACCACCACCCGCTTCTGATTGTCCAGCAGCCAGGTCACGCGTTTCGGCAGCGTGCGGGAGGTATCTTCCAGCACCAGCGACGGCCAGTTGCGCAACGCGTCATCGCTTAACGGCCCGCTCATGGCGGCCAGCGGATGCGTACTGGCAACGACACAACACCAGCTCAGCTTACCCATATCGCGGAAAGTGTATCGTCCGCCAACCGGGATCGCCTGGGTTGCCCCGATGGCGAGTTCGACCCGACCATCTGACAGCGCGTCCCAGACGCCATTAAACACCTCCTGGAATACCAGTAGTTCCACGTCATCAAAGTGGCGGTAGAAATCGACGATCAATTGCCGCGTGCGTTCCGGGCGCACGATATTGTCCACCGCAATGGGGAGTTGCCCACGCCAGCCGTTAGCGATCTGCTGACACTGTTGACGCGTGATCTGCATTTTTTTGATGACAGAGCGGCCTTCTTTCAAAAACCAGGCGCCCGCCGGGGTTAACACCACATCACGATGGCGACGTTCAAAAAGCGGGACGGCCAGCCACTCTTCCAGTTGGCGAACCGTATAGCTAACCGCTGAAGGCACCCGGTGCAACTCCTGGGCCGCGGAACTGAAGCTCCCGTTGCGTGCCACGGCATCGACCACTTCCAGCGCATATTCTGACCACATAATCTGCCTACAAAATTTTTGAATGCAATAAACAAATATTACCGTTTCACAAGCCCAAATTCACTCCCTACACTCTGCGCCAGTGTGATTAATCAAAATTAGAGAACAACTATGCAACCAGGAAAAGGGTTTTTAGTCTGGCTGGCAGGGCTCAGCGTGTTGGGTTTTCTGGCAACCGACATGTATTTGCCCGCTTTTGCCGCCATTCAATCTGACCTGCAAACACCGGCCTCTGCCGTCAGCGCCAGCCTGAGTCTGTTTTTAGCAGGCTTTGCCGTCGCCCAACTGCTGTGGGGACCACTCTCTGACCGTTATGGCCGTAAACCGATCCTGTTGCTGGGTCTGTCTGTCTTCGCCCTCGGTAGCCTGGGTATGCTGTGGGTGGAGAGCGCAACGGGCCTGTTAGTACTGCGTTTTATTCAGGCCGTGGGAGTCTGCGCGGCGACCGTCATCTGGCAGGCGCTGGTTACCGATTACTATCCTTCGCATAAAATTAACCGCATTTTCGCGACCATCATGCCGCTGGTCGGGCTGTCTCCTGCACTGGCGCCGTTATTAGGCAGTTGGATTCTGACCCATCTTTCCTGGCAGGCGATCTTTGCCACGCTGTTTTTCATCACGCTGCTGCTGATGCTGCCCGCCCTGTTTTTAAAGCCCACCACCCGGGCTCGCGATGACAGCAAGGACAAACTGACGTTCACCACCCTGCTGCGTGCGAAAGCGTACCGCGGCAACGTCCTGATTTACGCCGCCTGTTCTGCCAGCTTCTTTGCGTGGTTGACCGGTTCCCCGTTTATTTTGAGTGAAATGGGCTACAGCCCGGCGGTGATTGGGCTGAGCTACGTACCGCAGACCATTGCTTTTCTGATTGGCGGCTATGGCTGTCGCGCCGCGTTGCAAAAATGGCAGGGACAACAGCTCCTGCCCTGGCTGCTGGTTATCTATGCGCTGAGCGTGGTGGCAACCTGGGCGGCAAGTTTTATCCATCACATCACGCTTGCAGAGATCCTGATCCCCTTCTGCATAATGGCGATTGCCAACGGGGCTATTTACCCGATTGTGGTTGCCCAGGCGCTGCGTCCATTCCCGCAGGCGACGGGTCGTGCCGCAGCCCTGCAAAATACCCTGCAGTTGGGTCTGTGCTTCCTGGCAAGCCTGGTCGTTTCCTGGCTTATCAGCACACCGCTGTTGACCACGACCAGCGTGATGTTGTCTACGGTGGTACTGGCTGGACTGGGCTATAAGATGCAACTGCAGCCTTCTAACGACAGTGCGCAGCATGATAATTGCGGGATTGCCCACAGCGAATCCCATTGATATCACTCATAATCACCGTTAATTAGTCGGCTAACAATTTTTGGTTGTATCATCGTTTTTTGAGGCCTATACTAAATTTCGGTTGTTAAAATTACGATAATTATTATGCGTTAACGGGAACCGGAGCGTTCCCGGTTCCCCATGGATGGCCTTTTCGGCAAGGGGTCCTCCCTTCCTCTGTTCTACGTCGGATAATAGACTCGCGGAATGTTTCCGTGAGATTTCTCACAAAGCCCAAAAAGCGTCTACGCTGTTTTAAGGTTCTGATCACCGACCAGTGATGGAGAAACTATGAGTTCATCGTGTATAGAAGAAGTCAGCGTACCGGATGACGACTGGTACCGTATCACTAACGAATTATTAAGCCGCGCGGGCATTGCCATCAACGGCTCTTCACCAGCAGATATACGCGTTAAAAACCCCGATTTTTTCAAACGCGTTTTACAAGAGGGGTCGCTCGGTCTGGGTGAGAGTTACATGGATGGCTGGTGGGAATGCGATCGGCTGGACCAGTTTTTTAGCAAAGTTCTGCGAGCAGGACTGGAAAACCAACTTCCCCACCATTTCAAAGATACCCTCCGCATCGCGGCCGCTCGCCTGTTCAATCTGCAAAGTAAAAAACGAGCGTGGATCGTCGGTAAAGAACATTACGATCTCGGCAACGATCTGTTCAGCCGTATGCTCGACCCCTTTATGCAGTATTCCTGCGCGTACTGGAAAGACGCGGATACTCTGGAGGCAGCGCAGCAGGCCAAACTGCGGTTAATCTGTGAGAAATTGCAACTGCAACCCGGTATGCGTGTGCTGGATATTGGCTGCGGCTGGGGTGGTTTATCGCACTATATGGCGACGCATTACGGCGTCAGTGTGGTTGGCGTGACGATTTCAGCCGAGCAGCAGAAAATGGCTCAAGCCCGCTGTGCCGGGCTGGATGTGTCGATTCTGTTGCAGGATTATCGTGATTTGCACGATCAGTTTGACCGCATTGTCTCGGTAGGCATGTTTGAGCACGTCGGCCCTAAAAATTACGCGACCTATTTTGACGTGGTTGATCGTAATCTGAAACCCGAAGGGCTGTTCTTATTACATACCATCGGTTCGAAAAAAACCGACAATAATGTCGACCCGTGGATCAACAAGTATATCTTCCCGAATGGTTGCCTCCCGTCAGTACGTCAGATAGCCAACGCCAGTGAATCGCACTTTGTGATGGAAGACTGGCATAACTTCGGCGCGGATTACGACAAGACGCTGATGGCATGGTACGAGCGTTTTCTCGCTGCCTGGCCTGAAATTGCCGAGAACTATTCCGAGCGTTTTAAACGGATGTTCAGTTACTACCTCAACGCCTGCGCCGGCGCGTTTCGCGCCCGCGATATTCAGCTCTGGCAGGTGGTATTCTCGCGCGGCGTTGAAGACGGCCTGCGCGTAGCCCGCTAAACTTTCTTATGCCCCCGCCGTCTTGCGGGGGCTGGAGGGTTTTACGCTTCGCTGGCGGTTTTCGTTACCGCCGCTTCACGCGCAGCCAACACGCGTTCTACCGTATCCACCACCGCCTGCGTTTGCGGATCGATTTCGATATTGACGCGCGCGCCCAGTTTTTTCTTACCCAGCGTCGTGCGTTCCAGGGTTTCCGGAATGAGATGCACGCAAAAACGCGTCGCGGTGACTTCTCCGACGGTCAGGCTGATCCCATCAATCCCGATAAAACCTTTGTACAAGATGTATTTCATTAGCGTCGGATCCTGGACTTTGAACCAGATCTGACGGTTGTTTTCGGAGGTTAAAATCTTTGACACTTCCGCGGTGGTCATGATGTGACCGGACATCAGATGCCCGCCAATCTCATCGCTGAATTTTGCCGCACGCTCGACGTTAAGCAGGTCGCCCACCTTCAGATCGCCCAGATTGGTGATCCGCAGCGTTTCTTTCATCAAATCAAAACTAATGCGATTGCCGTTAATTTCTGTGACGGTCAGGCAGCAGCCGTTATGCGCCACCGATGCGCCCGTTTCCAGCGCGTCCAGCATGTATTCAGGTAATTCCACTACATGGGTGCGAAAATTGGGTTTTTCATCGATCGACACCAGTTTTGCGGTGCCCTGCACAATACCTGTAAACATACCTACAACTCCTGAATTCAGTTAAGCCATTTCTGCCTGCCACAATAGCAGTTGGAAAATCAGGTTGCCAGTGAAGTGCCCCTTGGCCTGTTTTTTTCACTGGTGAAATTAGCATTCATCGCTACAATAGACTGAAATTTCCCCTTACATCTTCTTCTTGCTGCCACCCGTGGCGGCTTTTTTAGTCTCTCAAATAAAAACAAAATGATAGGTGTACACGTGCAGAAGTATATCAGTGAAGCGCGTCAGTTATTGGCTCTGGCAATACCGGTGATTCTTGCGCAAATCGCCCAAACCGCAATGGGGTTCGTCGATACCGTGATGGCGGGTGGTTACAGCGCCACCGATATGGCGGCCGTCGCCATTGGGACCTCCATCTGGCTGCCCGCCATTCTGTTCGGCCACGGGTTGCTGCTGGCGCTGACTCCGGTGATTGCTCAGCTCAATGGTTCCGGACGCCGCGATCGCATTGCGCATCAAGTACGCCAGGGCTTCTGGCTCGCGGGTTTCGTCTCACTGCTGATTATGATTGTGCTGTGGAACGCCGGTTATATCATCCGCTCTATGCATAACATCGATCCGGCCCTGGCGGATAAAGCCGTCGGTTACCTTCGTGCATTGTTATGGGGCGCGCCGGGCTATCTGTTCTTCCAGGTTGCGCGTAACCAGTGTGAAGGTCTGGCGAAAACCAAACCCGGCATGGTGATGGGTTTTCTTGGCCTGCTGGTCAACATCCCGGAGAACTATATCTTTATCTATGGTCACTTCGGCATGCCGGAACTCGGCGGTGTCGGCTGCGGCGTGGCGACTGCGGCGGTCTATTGGGTGATGTTCAGCGCCATGCTCTGGTACGTGAAACATGCGCGTTCAATGCGCGATATCCGCAATGAACAGCGTTTCAGCAAGCCGGATAACGTGGTGATGAAGCGCCTGGTGCAACTGGGTCTGCCGATTGCGCTGGCACTGTTCTTTGAAGTCACATTGTTCGCCGTGGTGGCGCTCCTGGTTTCACCGCTGGACATTGTCGATGTCGCCGGTCACCAGATCGCCCTGAACTTCAGTTCGCTGATGTTTGTTTTGCCGATGTCACTGGCGGCGGCGGTCACTATTCGCGTGGGCTATCGTCTCGGACAAGGTTCAACGCTGGATGCGCAAACCGCCGCGCGTACCGGTTTAGGTGTTGGCGTCTGCATGGCGTGCCTGACGGCTATCTTTACCGTGACGCTGCGTGAGCACATCGCCCTGCTCTATAACGACAATCCTGAAGTCGTGACGCTGGCGGCGCAACTGATGCTGCTGGCGGCAGTTTATCAGATATCGGACTCCATCCAGGTCATCGGCAGCGGGATCCTGCGTGGTTATAAAGATACGCGTTCGATTTTCTTTATCACCTTTACCGCCTACTGGGTGTTGGGATTACCGAGCGGTTATATTCTCGCCCTGACCGACCTGGTGGTGGACAGGATGGGGCCGGCTGGATTCTGGATGGGCTTTATCATCGGCCTGACGTCGGCGGCGGTTATGATGATGCTGCGAATGCGCTTCCTGCAACTTCTGCCTTCTACGGTAATTCTGCAGCGCGCTGCGCGATAAAACGACGATAGCCGCCAGCTGGCGGCTATTCTCTCGACATTTTGCGCACTTCCTCCGCAATCGAGTGAAATCCTGAAGAAAATTACCATTTCCCTCTTGCCACCTCCCGGCTCTGCCGCTAATATTCGTCCCCGTTGTCACACACAACGTTGCGTTCATAGCTCAGTTGGTTAGAGCACCACCTTGACATGGTGGGGGTCGTTGGTTCGAGTCCAATTGAACGCACCATTTTGCGTCCGTAGCTCAGTTGGTTAGAGCACCACCTTGACATGGTGGGGGTCGGTGGTTCGAGTCCACTCGGACGCACCATTTCACCGCCTGGTGAAATGGTGCCTGTTCTCTTTCCCTGCTTTCCTATTTTTCTCTGGTATTATTTCTCATCACTCAGTTTCGCGTAATAAAAATCAATAAATTATCCATTCATTGATTCATATTCCTGACTTGCGGGTGTGGGGGAAGTCTTCGCTTACCTTCCCATTAACCGTGTTGTATTGATGCAGCTTATTAACTACTTTCACTCCTCGCTTACCATGACCTCCACCGCAGCATGAATGGGGTTTGCGCGCCCTGATTCTGGTACACTCCCCGACATAGTGTCAGGGAGAAGAGTTCAGTTCATTGTCACTGTGAATGATCATTACGTCGTTGAATGGAGAATGGATATGCCGAAATTGTTACAACTTCACTTCGCTTTTACTGGCCCATTTGGCGCAGAAATGGCTGAGCAACTGCGTGGTCTGGCGGAGTCGATTAACCAGGAGCCGGGATTTATCTGGAAGGTGTGGACGGAGAGTGAGCAAAACAAGGAAGCGGGAGGGATCTATCTTTTCAAAAGCGAGGAGACCGCGCTGGCTTATCTGGAAAAACATACCGCGCGTTTAAAAAACCTTGGCGTTGACGAAGTCATCGCGAAAG
>NZ_JBFWLF010000203.1:0-8352 GCF_050252275.1 Citrobacter sp.
CGAAGATGCTCACCGGTGCAGGCGTTTTCGTCCGGTAGCTGTTGTAAGTCCTCGAGAGCACAAACGGCAACGGGCCGGGCAGGGCGAAATCGGTTTCGCCGGGCAGCACCTTTGCACCCAGCAACGGGTTGACTGGATTACCGGAAGTCATCCCTCCCGGGCAGACCGAGCAGGCCACGCCGGTAGGTGCGCCAATCATCACGCCCGCCGAACCCTGGACAATGCTACCGCCCTTCATGGTGCCGTCGCCCAGACGCGCCGCCGGTTTTCCACTCATGCTTAAACCCTTTTTGCATATAAATCAGAAGGATTACCTTAAGCTGGCATCACGGGGGAAAACTGCGAGGGGAGAGCAATATTGCCCGGATTCGGAAAACGTTTAGGCGGGAGGAAAAAAGCCCCGGGGCAGGCGGGGCGAAACGACAAGCAATATCGCACTTCCGTGTGCATGAGGTTAATCAATCAGTGGCGATAGCGCCGGATGGCGACGCAGAGCGTCTTATCCGGCCTGCCGAGGCAACGTTTTCAGCAGGGCGAAAGCCTCCTTCATTCTGTTTTCACTCACCACGAAGGCGCAGAGCTGTCCTTCACCGTTCATCCCTTTGGCTACCATGCCGTCAGATTCTGCGGCAATGTGCCAGTTCAGATCGCGACGCTGGGTTTCCCCTGCCAGATGCAGCGGCAGTTCTGGCGTTTTGATTTTGACTAACATGGCAGGCAGCTTCAGCGGCGCGTTGCCGCCGAGCAGATTTTTCGCCAGGTACATCGCACTGAGCTGAATAGGCTGCAGGAACGGTAGCACCTGACCGTTGATCTCCGCGCAGTCGCCGAGGGCATAAATATCCGGGTGGCTGGTTTGCAGGTAGCTGTCGACACAAACGCCGCGGTTGAGGGTTAAACCGGCGCGACGCGCCAGCGCCGTTTCCGGGCGCAGACCCGTGGCGGCAATCACCGCATCGACGTGAATGCTGCGCTCGCGATCGAACGTTGCACGAATACCGGATGCGCTTTTCTCCAGCCCTTGTAACTGTGATTTCAGCAACAGGTGTACGCCCATATCGGTAAGACGATGCTGTAAGCGACTGCTCACTTCCGGCGGCATCAGCGAAGCAAGCAGGCTGGCTGCGTTATCTATCAGCGTGACCGCTTTACCTGCGCGGCAGAAATCCATCGCCAGTTCGGTTCCAATCAACCCGCCGCCGACAATCAGCACCCGTTGGGCATCGCGTAGCTGTGTTTCGCAGGCACGGTACTCCTGCTGGCTGTTCAATGTGAGCATTAACTCACGTCCTGCTATCGGTGGAACAAAGGCCGCAGCGCCCGTAGCCAGCACCAGTTTGTCGTACTGCCACTGCTTGTCCTGGCTTTTTACCACGTGGGCATCGGCATCAATGTCGGTGACCCAGGTGTGGGGAAAGAGACGCAGAGCAAACTGTTCAGCAAACTCTCCCGCCGACTGACGGGTGAGGTCGTCGGCGTGCTGCGCCTGGCTTATCACATGACTGAGATCGGGTTTGTTATACTCATCCATGCTGTCAGCCGCAATCAGAGTTAACGGGACATCCGCGTCCTGCTTGCGAATGTTTTTGACTAACTGGCGGGCAGCAAAGCCTGAACCAATGATGACAATTCCCCGGCTCATTTTGCCTCCGTTGCCAGCACGTCGAAGACATCTTTGCCTAATGAACATTCCGGACAGAGGAAGTTGTCCGGCACATCGCTCCACGGCGTACCTGGCGCGACATCCTGCAACGGTTCACCTTTTGCCGGATCGTAAATCCACTGGCACACGCTGCACTGCATGCTCGGACCGAGGTCGGCTGCTGCGGCGGCGCAGGCGCATGCTTCTTCTTTGGTTGTCGCTTTCACTGTCGCGTCCGGCAACGGCGCGAGCGCCCATTGACGCGCGATTTCACGACCGTGCTGGCGGCACAGTTCCAGCGCATCCAGGTCCGGGCGCCATTTGGCCTTCAGGCTCAGCGACATTTCAAAACCGGCATCCTGTAAACGGGTGGATAAGCGGTCGACCGCTCCGCCGCTCCAGCCGTGGGAACCAAAAGCGCTGGCGCGTTTGTTACGAAAACGCAGACCGGTCATCTCTTCCACCAGACCGGCGATTTTCGGCATCATCACATTGTTCATCGTGGAGGTGCCGACCAGCACACCTTTAGAGCGAAAAACGTTGGTCAGGATTTCGTTTTTATCGCTGCGGGCGACGTTAAAAATTTTCACTGCCACGTTCGGGTCGACTTCGTTAATTCCCTGTGCAATCGCATCCGCCATCATGCGGGTGTTATTGGACATGGTGTCGTAGAAAATTGTGATGCGATCTTCCTGATAATCCGCCGCCCATTTCAGATACAGCTCAACAATCTGGGTCGGATTATCGCGCCAGACCACGCCGTGGGAGGTGGCAATCATATCGACCGGCAGGTTGAAGCCGAGGATTTCGGTAATTTTTGGCGTCACCAGACGACTGAACGGGGTCAGGATGTTGGCGTAGTAACGCTGGCACTGTTCGAACAGCTCGATCTGATCCACTTCATCGTTAAACAGACGTTCGTCGCAGTAGTGCTGACCGAAAGCGTCGTTACTGAACAGGACGGCATCGCCGGTCATGTAGGTCATCATGCTGTCCGGCCAGTGCAGCATCGGCGTTTCCACGAAGATCAACTGTTTGCCGTTACCAATATCCAGAGTGTCGCCGGTTTTCACGACGTTAAAATTCCACTCCGGATGGTGATGATGACCGGTAATTGAGTCAATCGCGTTGGTGGTGCAGTAGATAGGGGTATCCGGGATCTGCGTCATCAGCTCGGTCAGCGCCCCGGCGTGATCTTCTTCCGCATGGTTGATAATGATGTAATCGATGTCTGCGAGGTCGATTTCATTACGCAGGTTCTGCACAAACTCACGGCTGAATTTATGATCGACGGTATCAATCAGGACATTTTTTTCTTCACGGATGAGATAGCTGTTGTAGCTGCTGCCGCGCAGCGTTTTGTATTCGGTTCCGTGGAAATCACGCACTTCCCAGTCACGTTGGCCAACCCAATGGATATTATTTTTAACCAGAATAGACATAGCAACCTCAATTCATTTAGCGTTGTTCAAATAAGTTGTTTCGCTTATTGCAGGTCGCGTGCCAATTTTTTATCTATTTGATTTTTATTGATTTAAAATTTTATACTCATTAGATGGTAGTCAAAAAGACTATTCATAACACAGTCAATATGACAGTATGGATTGTCAAAATGACAGTGAGGACAGCATGAGTTTTTCTGTTGATGTGCTGGCGGGGATCGCCATTGAATTACAGCGCGGAGTGGGCCATCAGGATCGTTTTCAGCGTCTGATTACTACGCTGCGTCAGGTGCTGGAATGCGATGCTTCTGCATTGCTGCGTTATGAGGCGCGCCAGTTTATCCCGCTGGCGATTGATGGTCTTGCACGTGATGTGCTCGGCAGGCGTTTTACCCTCGAAGGGCATCCCCGACTGGAGGCCATCGCCCGCGCCGGAGACGTGGTGCGCTTTCCGGCAGACAGCGATTTGCCTGACCCGTATGACGGATTGATCCCGGGGCAGGAGAGTCTGAAAGTGCATGCCTGTATTGGGTTGCCGCTTTTTGCCGGGCAGAATCTGATCGGCGCGCTGACCCTCGATGGCATGGCGCCGGATCAGTTTGATATTTTCAGCGATGAGGAGTTACGGCTCATCGCCGCGCTGGCCGCCGGTGCATTGAGCAATGCGCTGCTGATTGAACAACTGGAAAGCCAGAATATGTTGCCGGGGTCGAGTACCGATTTCGAACAGATAAAAGAGACGCAGATGATTGGTCTCTCGCCGAACATGATGCAGTTGAAAAAAGAGATCGAGATTGTGGCAGGCTCCGATCTCAACGTGTTAATCAGCGGCGAAACTGGTACCGGGAAAGAACTGGTGGCGAAGGCGATTCATGAAGGTTCACCTCGCGCGGTCAACCCGTTGGTCTACCTGAACTGCGCCGCGCTGCCGGAAAGCGTGGCGGAGAGCGAACTGTTTGGTCATGTAAAAGGGGCATTCACCGGGGCCATCAGCAACCGTAGCGGCAAATTTGAAATGGCCGATAACGGCACGTTATTCCTCGATGAAATTGGTGAACTGTCGCTGGCTCTGCAAGCCAAACTGCTGCGCGTATTGCAGTATGGCGATATTCAGCGCGTCGGCGATGACCGCAGCCTGCGCGTGGATGTGCGCGTGCTGGCAGCAACGAATCGCGATCTTCGTGAAGAGGTGCTGGCGGGACGTTTTCGTGCCGATCTGTTTCATCGTCTGAGCGTGTTTCCGCTTTTGGTTCCCCCGCTACGGGAGCGTGGGGAAGATGTGGTGTTGCTGGCGGGTTATTTTTGCGAGCAGTGTCGATTACGACTGGGGCTTTCCTGCGTGGTGCTCAGTCCTGGGGCGCGTAGCCATCTGCTGAATTACGGCTGGCCGGGTAACGTGCGTGAACTGGAACATGCGATTCATCGGGCGGTAGTGCTGGCGCGCGCGACCCGATCCGGAGACGAAGTGGTACTGGAAGCGAAGCATTTCGCGTTGCAGGAGGAGGCTATGACGCCGCAGCCGGAAGTGACAGCGGATTTACCGCGCAATCACAATCTGCGTGATGCGACGGAGGCGTTCCAGCGGGAAATGATTCGCCAGGCGCTGGCGCAAAATAATCACAACTGGGCGGCCAGCGCCCGGGCACTTGAAACGGACGTCGCCAACCTGCACCGGCTGGCGAAGCGTCTGGGGCTGAAGGATTAGAGTATCCCGGCCTGATAGAAATCCTGCAGGTTGATGGCGCCGGTGAGCTTACCGGTTTCATCCACCACCGGCGCGGCGGTAATTTTGCGTTTCATCAGGATCTCTTTGGCATCAATCGCCCGGCTTTCTGACTGCAAGGTGATGCCGTTGTGGGTCATCGCTTTACTGACCGGCGTGGTGAGCGCGCCGCCGCCAACCAGCCAGCGACGCAGGTCGCCGTCGGTAAAGACGCCTTTCACCTGCATCTGGTCGTCGCAAACGGCGACCAGACCCAGACCGGTACGGCTTAATTCCAGCATCGCGTCCATCACGCTGGTGGCAAGTTGAACCTGCGGGACAGCGTCGTCACGGCGCATCAGGTGATGCACTTTATTAAGCAAACGCGCGCCTAACGCACCGGCCGGATGCGAGCGGGCAAAATCTTCTTCATTGAAGCCGCGTGCCTGCATAACCGCCATCGCCAGCGCGTCGCCCATCATCAGGGTATTGACGGTGCTGGAGGTCGGTGCCAGGTGCATCGGGCAGGCTTCGCGCTCAACGGAGATATCCAGAACAGCCTTCGCCGCCAGACCCAGCGGTGAATTGGGTTTGCCGGTCATTGCCAGCAGGGCGATGGATTTATCTTCCAGACGCGGGATGATGAGATCCAGCTCTTTTGCGCCGCCGGAATAGGAGATAAACAACATCACGTCACGGCTTTCGATCATCCCCAGATCGCCATGCAGCGCTTCGGCAGGGTGAACAAAAAAGGCCGGGGTGCCGGTACTGGCGAGCGTCGCGGCGATTTTCTTACCAATATGGCCCGATTTGCCGATACCTGAGACAATCACTTTGCCTTCACAGTGGATAATGGTATTGGCGGCGCGGATAAAATCATCGCCCAGACGTTCCGGCAGACGGCTTGCTTCCTGTAATTCCAGCATTAACGTCTGACGGCCCGCGTTCAGTAGTGCATCACTCATTGGTTTCTCCGGTTATGATCACTTCAATCCCTTTTTCTTCCAGCGCCTGACGAAATGCGGGATCAATACCCGCGTCGGTAATCAGTTTGTCGACGCTTTCCAGACTGCACACAACATTCGGACTCTTGCGGCCAAACTTTGATGAGTCCGCCATCAGAATGACTTCGCGAGCGGCGTTACACATCGCTTTGCTGACGGTGTAAACCTCATTAAAGGTGGTCACGCCGGCACTGAGATCAATACCGTCGGTGCCCATGAAGAGTTTATCAAAACTGAACTGCTCAAAGGCGTTTTCGGCCAGTTGTCCGTGAAATGAGGCCGATTTTTTACGAAATGTTCCGCCAGGCATCAGGATGGTTTGTTCGTTGTCTAACTCGGACAGCGCGTTGACAATGTGCAGGCTGTTGGTCATGACGGTGATATTGCTAAAGCGGGTAAGCATCGGCACCATTTGTAGCACGGTACTCCCGGCATCCAGAATGATGGAGTCGCCATCATGGATAAAGCGGACCGCAGCTTCAGCAATACGCTCTTTCTTATGCGTATTGATCAGCGTTTTGTGATCGATAGGCGGATCGGACTCATCTTTATTTAACATCACGCCGCCATAGGTGCGAATGACGGTACCGGCATTTTCCAGAACGACAAGATCTTTGCGAATGGTCGTGCCCGTGGTGTCAAAGTACTGGGCCAGTTCTTCCACAGAGCTTTTACCCTGTTTTTGCAGATGCTCCAGAATGGCGGCCTGACGCTGACGAGGTTTCATAGGCGAAATAACCCTGAATTAAATTTGCGAAATGATAATTTCGCAAGCTAATAGCATTCACAACGAAATTACCCATGTTTCAGATTAAGCGCCAATGATAGTGCATTCTGCGATAGCGGATCATGGGGAAAGATCACATCAGGCTGTAATTCATTAAGATGTTTGCCCTGAATGTCGGCGATTTTTCCTGGTCTGGCGAATACGGTGAGACCTTTCATAAACAATGTATCGGTGACTCGCTGATTGTCATCGACAGCGACGGCGACCACGACGCGCGGTTTAAAACGTCCTCCTGAACGCCCTACGCCGACACGTCCCTGTTGGCAAAGCCGGTCAAATGCATTGTTAAAGCGCGATATTTGCCAGTATCCCAGCGCCAGTTGTGCACACCAGGCAATGACGGCGACAGTAACGAGTGCGGATACCATATGTTGCTCCTTTTATTTTGCCAGACGGCGGTTTTACTTTATCCGGCCTGCGGGTAGGCCCGGTAAGCGTATCGCCACCGGGCGATACCCATTAAAACATTACTTGTCCACCGGTAACGTTGATTGACTGCCCGGTGCAGTACGACGCTTTCGGGCTGGCATAGAATAACAGCATGTTCAGCACATCCTGATAGTCGCAGCCGCGCTTCAGCGGAACCTTATCAATGTAATACTGCTCCACTTCGTCTGGCTTGATACCCAGCTTGGTGGCGTACTGCGGCAGCAACGACTGGAACATCGGTGACTTTAACAGGTTGCCGAGCATCAGCGAATGCACGGTAATGCCATATTCCGCCAGATCCAGCGCCAGCGACTGCGTTAACCCCACGCCGCCAAACTTCGCCGCGCTATAGCCGGAATTGTGCTTGCTGCCCACTTTACCGGATTTGGAGTTGATCTGAATAATACGTCCCTGAATACCATCGCGGATCATCAGACGGGAGAATTCACGTGCGCAGAGGAAGTAGCCGACCAGATTCACCTGCAGCGAGCGGTCAAAATCACCGAGCTGGAAATCACTGATAAATGCTGCTTTCGCAATCCCGGCGCTGTAAACCAGCAGATCCACGCGGCCAAAGATTTCATCCACACCGCGAGAGAGTGCGAGCACGCTCTGTTCGCTGGTGGCGTCGGCGCCGAAACCGTAGGCCATGCCTTCGCCAAATTCTGCGTTAATCTCCTGTGCAACGTTTGCGGCTTTATCACTCTGAATATCTACCACCGCAACGCGATACCCTTCTGCTGCAAGCCCACGGCTGAGGAACGCCCCCAGGGTCTGTCCTCCACCAATGACAACGGCAACCTGATTCATTTTTCTCTCCTTAAGCGACAAACTTCAAAATACAGCCCGGTGCGATATCGTCCGGTACAGGCCCCGCGACATGCACGGTGCCGGGAAATTCCGCTTCGCTCAGCCCATCGAAGCGCAGGGTGATATGCCCCAGTTCACGTAAATTCTGCTCGGCCACACTGCCAACGGCAGTGACCGGATAACGATGCTGACCCAGTTCGAACTGGGCGCCGGGCTGCAGCGGGCCGTTCAGTTCGCCATGACAATGGATAAAGCAAAACTCCTCGATATCCGCAGGCGCGCCTTCACGAAAGGTAATCAGCATCTGGTCGCAGAGCGCATCCGGTGCGCTCTGGCCGATACGGGTGATGGTGGTCTGATAAATAACGGTCATGTCGACACCTCTTATTGATAAATAAAGCCGGAAACAAACCAGGCGATGAGAACGGTGGGTGCCCCCGTCAGGAAGCGGCTCACCAGTACCGACGGCACGCCGACGCGAACGGTGTCCTGGCGGGCTTCTGCCAGCGACAGACCGACCGGAATAAAGTCACAGG
>NZ_JBFWLF010000204.1:0-8327 GCF_050252275.1 Citrobacter sp.
CCGCTTCTGTACTTCGATCCCCAGAAAGAATCCCAGCACCGCGAGGCTCAGACAAAGCAACAGCATGCTCTGTTGGGTATTGGGGAGGATCACCAGAAAATAGAGCGCCCCCAACGGCAGCGCGGCAAGCGTACCGTAGATAAAGTCGATAGCGACCATGCGTGGGTTCGGCAGACGCATCGCCAGCGAAGTCACCACCGCAATCATTACCATTGCGCCGTTACCGGAAGTCCAGCCTGTCCACAGCCAGAACAGCGTTCCCAGCACACAAGAGAGCGTGGTGCGCCAGAAGTTCACCATGGCATGGTGACGTTCCGCGGACTCGACTTTCACCACCGGTTCTCCCTGCAACACTTCCTCTTCCGTGGCGCTGATTTTGGTATTGCTGATCACGCCACGCTTCAGCAGCAGATAGCGCGTTGCCGCCCCAGCCCAGGTATACAGCGTGACGGGCGTTTCACGCTCACCGGTCCAGGCAATCACCCGGCGCAGGCGCTTAAGCTGTTTATGTACATCCTGCGCGGTTTCAACCGGCATGGCGAAGAACTCACGGAAGGTATCGGTGATCAGCTCAGGACGCGTGTTCTGGATCAGATAGGTTTCGCAGGATTGCGTAATCATGGTCAGCGACAGGGTATTGATCGCCTTCAGACGGCGATTCGCCCGCGCCCAGCGGGAGGATTCCATGTTCAGGTTGCTGCGCATTCCTTCCAGCGCCGTGGCCCGACGTACCAGATCGCCCCAGGCTTTGTCCACTTCTTCGCTATCGCCATGTTTAATGCACAACTGCATCAGTTGGTACTGTGCCACCAGCAGGCTATCCAGCTCACGATCGACCTCTTGCTTGATCGATCGTGGAGAAAAGAGCAGATCTGCGATAATGGCGCAGACAATCCCGATGACAATCTCGCTACAGCGTTCTACGGCAAACTGCGGCGTAAGCAGCGGTTCGGTTTGAATAGTGATGACAATAATCAGCGCGGTGTAGCCCGATAACCCCCATGCATAGGAGTTCTCAACGCGCACCAGCGAAGAGATCCACGTACAAAACCCCGCCCAGATACAGCACACCAGAATCATCAGCAAAGGTGCGCGGATCATCGCAATGATGATCACCAGTGCCGCAATACAACCAATAAAGGTGCCGACAATGCGCAACATCCCGCGATAACGAATCGCGCCAGAATACGGTTCACCGCCGGCGGCAAAGGCCGGACCCGCCGCGACAATCGCCGCCGTCAGCACTGCCCAGCGTGGTGTTTCAAGCTGAAAGTGAAAGCCAATAAACAACGCCAGGACAATCGCACAGGCCAGTTTGACCGCAAAGCGAATGTGCTGGTTGGCGATGGAAAAAATGCCCATCGCGATTAACCAAATTCGCGCAGACGGTGCGCCATTTTACGGAAGAACGAATCATTATTTTCGTCACGATCCTGCTTGCCGGTGATCACGACAGTCGCCGTGGTGCCGGCAGGCCACAGATTTTCCTGCTGATCGTCAAGCTGGATACGCACCGGAACGCGCTGCGCCAGGCGTACCCATTCCAGATTGGAATCGATCGTCGCCATGCCTTTATCGTCGCGGGTACTGCTGGCATTGGTGACCCCTGCCGCGATGCTATCGACTCGCCCTTTTAATACCTTATTGCTACCCAACGGGGTAATTTCTGCGCGATAGCCCGGACGGACGCCCTCCAGCTTGGTCTCTTCCATATAGGCCAGCACATAGAAGGAGTTCTGTTTCACCAGCGCCACGGCGGTAGAGCCTCGGGTAATAAACTCACCGGTATAGACGTTCAGGTTAGTCACCCAGCCATCCGCAGGCGCGCGAATGACGGTGCGTTCGAGATCTAACCTGGCGAGGTCGCGAGTCGCCTGCGCTTTAGCCAACTGATGTAATACGGTTTGCAGAACGTTATTGGCCTGATCAATCTCTTCACGGGACATCGCCTGGACGCCAAGACGGTTACGACGTCCGGCTTCCTGGCGTTTCTCTTGCGCGAGCACCTGATAATAGGCGACGTCGGCTTCGGCCTCTTCCAGCGCTTTTTGGTAGCGCGGTTGATCGATGGTGAACAGCACCTGATCTTTCTTCACCAGTTGATTATCATGCACCTTAACGGCAGTGATGAGCCCGGCAACGTCCGGCGCGATGGCAACCACGTCTGCGCTGAATCGGGCATCACGCGTCCACGGTGATTCAGTGTAATAGACCCAGGCGCGAAAAATAGCGATGAACGCCAGGATGACCAGTACGAGGGTAATGGCCGTACGGGAGATTTTTCTTGTTAGTGTTTTCACTTCAACCTCAAACGAACAGGCGCGATATCAAGTAAAAGAGACAGCAATACAGCGCAGTATTAAACAGAGCCGGATGCCAGACAAAATCATAGATGCCCGTAGGCACAAGCACCCGGCGCACCAGCCAGAAAATCGCCAGTGACAGAAGCAATTCAAAGAATATCGGTGGGAAGGACAGACCAAACACCACGATAACGGGAAACAGACTCATATTGACCTTGATATTGTAGAGAGTGCAGGCGATACAGTTTTCAGCAAATGTCGACGCGGAGAAGGGCAAGGAAAGCCAGGCGAGAGCGACATAGCCTTTATTTGAATAATAATATATTACCGTAACTGTTATGCTGTTATCTATAATATGTGATCTAAATCACTTTTAAGCCAGAGTGAATAATGGAACGATTAAAGCGCATGTCGGTGTTCGCGAAAGTGGTGGAATTTGGTTCCTTCACCGCCGCCGCCAGACAGCTACAAATGAGTGTTTCGTCGATCAGCCAGACGGTGGCAAAACTGGAAGATGAGCTGCAGGTCAAGCTGCTGAACCGCAGCACGCGTAGCATTGGCTTGACTGAAGCCGGGAAAATTTATTATCAGGGCTGTCGGCGTATGCTGCATGAAGTGCAGGATGTTCACGAGCAGCTTTATGCCTTTAACAACACGCCGATTGGTACGCTGCGCATTGGTTGTTCTTCAACCATGGCACAAAATGTCCTCGCGGGGATCACCGCTAAAATGCTCAAAGAGCACCCTGGCCTGACGGTCAATCTGGTCACCGGTATTCCGGCCCCCGACCTGATTGCCGACGGTCTGGATGTGGTTATCCGCGTGGGTGCCCTCCAGGATTCAAGCCTGTTTTCCCGTCGCCTGGGCGCAATGCCGATGGTGTTATGCGCGGCGAAACGCTATCTCGCACAGTATGGGACACCGGAAAAACCGGCCGATCTCACCAACCACTCCTGGCTGGAATACAGCGTGCGTCCGGATAATGAATTTGAGCTGATCGCCCCGGAAGGGATCTCCACGCGACTGATCCCACAGGGACGGTTTGTGACCAATGATCCAATGACCCTCAGCCGCTGGCTGACCGCCGGCGCAGGGGTGGCCTACGTCCCGCTGATGTGGGTGATCAATGAGATCAACCGGGGCGAGCTTGAGATCTTACTGCCGCGCTACCAGTCCGATCCGCGTCCGGTCTATGCGCTGTATACCGAAAAAGACAAACTGCCGCTGAAAGTACAGGTAGTGATTAACTATTTGACCGACTATTTCGTCGACGTGGCACAGATTTTTCAGGGAATGTATGGTCGGGGAAAAGAAAAGTGAGAAATTGCCCGGTGGCGCTGCCGCTTACCGGGCCTATGGGAGCATCGGTTGTTGGCCGGACAGGCGTAAACCACCATCCGGCAACGGACAGTCAGGCGGTGCCGCCGACCGTCAGGTTATCCACTTTCAGCGTCGGTTGACCCACACCCACCGGCAGGCTCTGACCTTCTTTGCCACAGACGCCGACGCCGTTATCCAGCTTCAGGTCGTTACCGACCATCGAAATCTGCTGCATCGCTTCGATACCTGAACCAATCAACGTGGCCCCTTTCACCGGCTTCGTCACTTTGCCGTTCTCAATCAGATACGCCTCTGAGGTAGAGAAAACGAACTTACCGGAGGTGATATCCACCTGACCGCCGCCAAAGTTTGGCGCATAGATCCCGTACTCTACGGACTCAATGATCTCCTGCGGCGTGGATTTACCCGGCAGCATATAGGTGTTGGTCATACGCGGCATCGGCAGATGCGCGTAAGACTCGCGGCGACCGTTTCCGGTCGGCGCAACGCCCATCAGGCGCGCATTCAGTTTGTCCTGCATGTAACCTTTCAAAATGCCGTTTTCGATCAATACATTGTATTGACCCGGCGTGCCTTCGTCGTCAATGGCCACCGACCCCCGGCGATCCGCCATCGTCCCATCGTCCACCACGGTGCACAGTTCAGAGGCGACCAGTTCGCCCATATGACCGCTGAATACCGATGTGCCGCGACGGTTAAAGTCCCCTTCCAGGCCATGTCCCACCGCTTCGTGCAGCAGTACGCCAGGCCAGCCAGCCCCCAACACAACGGGCAGCGTCCCGGCAGGCGCGGCAACCGCAGACAGGTTCACCAGCGCCATGCGTACGGCCTCTTTCGCCCACGCGTCGGCGCGGACGTCGCCATCCAGATCGGCGAGGAAATAATCGTAGCCAAAACGCCCACCGCCACCGCTGGCGCCGCGCTCACGTTTACCGTCTTCTTCCACCTGTACGCTGACCGACAGGCGCACCAGCGGACGCACATCGGCGGCCAGTGTCCCGTCAGTAGCGGCAACGAGGATCAATTCATACACGCCGGTCAGGCTGGCCGACACTTCCTGCACGCGTTTATCCGCTTCACGGGCAACTTTATCGACGCGGCGCAGGATATCGAGCTTCTCTTCACGGCTCATGCTTTGCAGCGGATCGACAGAGGTGTACAGCGCAGGATACTCAACGGCACCGAGGGTCTTCACTTTCCCGTCGCCATTGTCACGCACGATGGTACGCGCGGCGCGCGCACTCTGTTCCAGCGCCTGCAGACTGATCTGGTCAGCATAGGCAAACCCGGTTTTTTCACCGCTCACTGCGCGAACACCAACGCCCTGATCGATATTGTAAGAACCATCTTTAATGATGCGGTCTTCTAAAACCCAGGATTCGTGATAGCTCGACTGAAAATAGAGATCGCCGTAATCAAGACGACGTTCGGCCAGTTGGCCCAGAATGGCAAACAGATCCTGATGTTTCAGGCCGTTCGCCGCTAGCAATTGTTCACTTACCAGGTTCAGACTCATCGTTATTGCTACTCGTTAATGACTGCAGATAGAGGATCTATGTACTGAGAGTGGGGCAATTCCTTGCCCCCGTCAAATCATTGCGAATTTTCTTTCCGCGGCTGGCGCAGGACTTCGTTGATTTGTGGTTTGTCGACCGGACCGGTGATCCGATAGCGCAGAATCGAGACTTTACTCCATAGCGGTCCTAGCACTTTACTGGCGGCAAAGACTGCCGCACCAACGATCGGGTTCACCGCAAACGCGGCGGCTACCCCCACCGTGGCGGAGATTTCCGGTGCCACCACCGCTTCAATATCCAGCTCGCGGCGCACCAAGTTGACCGACCCTTTCATGGCGATATCCGCTTCCAGCCCGTCTACCAGCGTGTCGTCCGTATGCAATATGCCGTCTTTGATCCAGGCGGTGCTGCGAATGGAGTCGAAGTAAAAACCTTCATTGAAGGTATCGCTAAAATCGAAGCGTAGTTTACGCAGCAGCGCATCAAAGCTCAGCAAGCGCAGCAACTGTCCCGCATGCCCGGTGCTTAGCTCGGTGATCTCCCCTTTGCCCAGACGGGTGCGGATAATGCCGTTCAGCGAGGCTTCCTCCGGCTTCCACGGCGGATTGCGCCAGTGCAGATCGTAATCCACGTTGAACGACGCGTTGCGAATCGGTGTAGAGACGCCAAAGAACCCTGCCGCGGCGTCAATTTTGTTACCCCGCAGTTTTCCTTTTAAAGAGGTACGCTCGCTGCCAGGGGTGTTAACCCACTGTCCGTCCGCCGTCAGCCTGGTGAAACCGGTGTCCAGCAGACCGTTACTCAGGTTCAGAGTGTCACCCTGAATGGCCACATCCGCATCGATGCGTCCGTATTTCTGTCCCCACATCCAGCACTCTTCACAGCGTAACTGGACGTCAGGCCAGCCACGGAAACTAACGCGTTCTACGGATGCAAATGCCGATGCCGGCGTGTCGCTGTTATCCGTTTTGGCCACGGTGGGGTTGTAATAGAGGTATTTGATATTTGCCAGCCACGGTGCGTTATTGCGCATTGCCAGCGTTGCGTTGATCTCACGCCCCTGCGCCTCGACTTTAGTGCCATTCGATGCCGGTTCAGACACGAGGCTCAGGTTGTTCCACTGTTGTCCGCCCAGCGTTAACGCTGGCGTGCGCAGCGTAATGTGTTGCGGGAAGTTCGCGTTGGCGCCAACGTTGTCCGCCGCACCTTTCTGGAACAGGGCCAGCCATTGTGCGCCATCCATCGCGGGCAGATTCAGCTCAATGCCTTCGCGTTCAGGCAAGGGCGGCGGCGTCCGGCTTTCCGCCGTCCAGATCGCGCGATCCAGCGTCAGCTTCTGATTTAACAGCCAGCGGCTGTTAAAATGATTTTCCTGTCCGGCGCTACCGGTCAGCGTAAAGCTACGCAGGTCGCCCGTTGCTTTAATTTTAACGGGTAATGCCTCACCCGCGCTTTTATCCAGCGGAGAAGGTAAGTGACTGCTCACATTCCTGAGATCGCCGTTCAGCTCAACATTGTAGGTCGTGCCGGAATGATACGGCAGGTCGATACCCACTTTACCGTCCCACGTCAGACTGCCGCTGAGCGCGTCATTAATTTGTGATGGCAGAACGCCAGTACGAGCGGGCTGCCAGTTACCGTTAAGATTCACCGCAACCTGATAGGCTTTCGTCCCTTCCGTGGTGGTGAAATCAACGTTCACTGGCTGATTAAACCAGTTCGCCGTCATCGGCTCGCTTTTCAGGTTGCCGTTGGTAAAGCTGAATTTGCCGCTGAGGTTTTTCAGGGTGCTGTCGAGCGGTTTGATAAACAGGCTATTATCGCGCAGCGACACATCGCCTTTTGCGGTAACTAATTCGCCGTCCAGCGGGATATCCAGATGTAAGCGAGCATTCACATCGCCGTCGATCTGCAGTTGCTCAAGCGTGGCACCCAGCGAATCCTTCAACGGCGTGTCGTCAAAATACGGACCTACCGCCTTGCCTGGCCCCTGAATATCAGCATCAATCAGCAACTTCTCTTTGGCGTAGTCCGGGATGATCGCCGTCAGGTTCGTGGCCTTCACGCCGCCTAAATTGACGCCATCGGTTTTCATCCACAGGCCGTCATTCAGGAAATCCAGCTCGATATTCAGGTCGGTCAGCGCAGGCCAGTCCGGCTGAAAGGCAAATTTCGCATTGCGTAGTGGGACCAGCACTTCAAACTGGCCTTCGTTGTGCTTGTACGGGAACAAATGCGGATTACCGCCATACACCAGCGTCGCGTTTTCCGCTTCTCCACCCTGAATCGCACCGCTGAGATAGTCCACCAGCGCCTTGCCCATCAGATTTTCCGGGAAGTAACGCCAGGCCTGAGAGCCGTCATCAGTGCTGATACCCGCCAGAATCCCCAGCCAGGGGTCATCGCCTGTCGGCTGTAGATAGCGGAAGCCGCCACGCGCATGGACCGCTTTCGCTTTCACATCAATATTACGTCCGTCCAGCTGAAAACCGTTGTCATTCTTTAGCCAGTTCAGCGTGGCAACGCCGTCTTCAATTTCTAATGGCGCACGGAAGACCGTTTCGTAGGGCATTTTTGCCTGTTTCATCGACGCGGTCAGCGCGCCATTTTCCACACTCCCGGAGAGCGTTCCGGAGAAGTGCTCTGCCCCTGGCAACAGCTTCCACTGTTTCCACGCCAGATCGCGCCATGAGGCCTGAAAACGCGTCTTTTCCGTGGCCTGAAGCGGGATATCCAGCGCCAGGGTATCGATATTTCCGCTCGGTTGGGTGGCAAGCCAGATGTCACCCAGCTCGGGCGAAAGCTTCGACACCATCGGGCGTAGCCCCTCAAGCCCGGTCAACTCCAGATGGCTGGCGCGGATGCGCAGTTCGTCACTGCGTTTTCCGTCTGCGCCACCGACTTCCTGCTCGGGGATCCAGGCGAGCTGTAGCGCACCGCGCGGCCAGGCCTTGCCGTCCATCGTGATGCGAGTATCGGGAATAGAAAACTGCCAGCCCGGCTGTTCACGACTGATATGCGCCGTCAGATTGTCGACAGAGAGCGTATGGAGGTTATTGTCGCCTTTCCAGCTCGCGCCCCCCTGTTTCAGCCAGACATCGCCACCGGCGATCTCACCTTTGCTGATGGTCATCCAACCTTCGAGGCTAAAGCGCGCGGTCTCCAG
>NZ_JBFWLF010000205.1:0-8299 GCF_050252275.1 Citrobacter sp.
CCAGTAGGCGCCTTTGACCAGGCGGATCATCAGGCGGCGACGGCTGCGGGTGGCCAGATCGATCAGGTAATCGATGACGAACGGGCAACGTTTCTGGTACGCCTGAATGACGAAACCAATACCGTTCCAGCCAGCCAGTTCAGGTTCAAAACACAGTTTTTCCAGCAGATCGAGGGAGATCTCCAGACGGTCGGCCTCTTCGGCATCGATATTGATGCCGATATCATACTGGCGCGCCAGCAGCGTCAACGACTTCAGGCGCGGATAGAGCTCTTCCATCACTCGATCGTACTGGGCACGGCTATAACGCGGATGCAGGGCGGAGAGCTTGATAGAGATCCCCGGACCTTCATAAATCCCGCGTCCGTTCGACGCTTTACCAATCGCATGAATCGCCTGCTGATAGGAGACCATATAGGCCTGCGCATCAGCTGCGGTCAGCGCGGCTTCACCCAGCATATCGTAGGAGTAGCGGAAGCCTTTTTCTTCCAGCTTACGGGCATTCGCCAGCGCTTCGGCAATGGTTTCTCCGGTCACGAACTGTTCGCCCATCAGACGCATCGCCATATCGACGCCTTTACGGATCAGCGGCTCACCGCTCTTACCGATAATGCGGTTCAGGGAGCGAGAAAGGCTGGCTTCGTTATGGGTGGAGACCAGACGACCGGTGAACAGCAGACCCCAGGTCGCCGCGTTGACGAACAACGACGGACTACGACCAATGTGCGACTGCCAGTTACCGTTGCTGATTTTGTCGCGGATTAAGGCATCGCGCGTGGCTTTATCCGGAATACGCAGCAGCGCTTCCGCCAGACACATCAGCGCCACCCCTTCCTGCGAAGAGAGAGAAAACTCCTGCAGCAAGCCTTGCACCATACCGGCACGGCCGCTGGCTGTTTTCTGATTACGCAGTTTATCCGCCAGTTGGTAAGCCAGCTTATGGGCCTGTTCGGCTACCGGCTGCGGCAGACGCGCCTGTTCCATCAGCATCGAGACCGCGTCAGTTTCAGAGCGACGATACGCTGCGGTAATGGCGGAACGCGAGACCGACTGTGGGAGGATCTGCTCGGCAAATTCCAGAAAAGGTTGATGGATCTCTTCCTGCGGTGCCGTGGATTCATCGCCTTCGTTGGCGGCTCCGGCCAATAGCGCAGGAATTTCTGGCAGCGTGTCATCGTTTTCCAGTTTTTCCAGGTAATTAAAGATTGCCTGCTTAATCAACCAGTGCGGGGTGCGATCAATTCGCGTTGCCGCTGACTTAATGCGCTCGCGCGTTGCGTCATCCAGTTTAACCCCCATCGTGGTGGTTCCCATGCCATCTGCTCCTGTTGTTCGGTGAGGTACTGCTTATCGTTATCGAGAAATATCTACTATGTTGCAACTTTGTGCAACCACGTTAAATGTGACCTGTATAACAAGCTTAAAAATGAATGAAATGTTAATAAAAGAAAGATGTATGACGTTGGGAAAAATAATAACGCTATCTTTTTCTCTGCGGCAGTTAACACTTTTAAAAGGTGCAACCGCGAAAAATGTGAGAGAGTGCAACCTGCCAGAAAATAGTGTTCATCTGCATTTAAATTTGATGTAAATGATGTGTTAAATCGATTGTGAATAAACCGCGCTTCCGGCAGGATACGGTCGCCCGGGAAATACAACAGGCTTTGCCACGTTCCGGCAGAGCAATAAAACAGAAGAGTCTGGAGATTTTATGGCAATTAGCACACCGATGCTGGTGACGTTCTGTGTCTATATTTTTGGCATGATACTGATTGGTTTTATCGCCTGGCGTTCAACCAAGAACTTTGATGATTATATTTTGGGGGGCCGCAGTCTCGGGCCATTTGTCACCGCATTATCTGCGGGCGCGTCAGATATGAGCGGCTGGCTGCTGATGGGCTTACCGGGCGCGATTTTCATTTCCGGGATTTCAGAAAGCTGGATTGCCATCGGCCTGACGTTAGGGGCGTGGATCAACTGGAAGCTGGTGGCCGGGCGCCTTCGCGTGCACACCGAACATAATAATAACGCTCTGACGCTGCCGGACTACTTCACCGGGCGCTTTGAAGACAAGAGCCGGGTTCTGCGCATTATCTCCGCGCTGGTGATTCTGCTGTTCTTCACTATTTATTGTGCATCCGGCATCGTGGCAGGGGCGCGTCTGTTTGAAAGCACCTTTGGCATGAGCTACGAAACCGCACTGTGGGCAGGCGCGGCGGCCACCATCCTCTATACCTTTATTGGCGGATTCCTCGCGGTAAGCTGGACGGATACCGTACAAGCCAGTCTGATGATTTTTGCGCTGATCCTGACGCCGGTGATTGTCATCATCAGCGTTGGGGGCTTTGGCGATTCGCTGGAAGTCATTAAACAGAAGAGCATTGAGAACGTTGATATGCTCAAAGGGCTGAATTTCGTCGCCATCATTTCCCTGATGGGCTGGGGCCTGGGCTACTTCGGTCAGCCACACATTCTGGCGCGTTTTATGGCGGCGGATTCCCACCACAGCATCGTTCATGCCCGCCGTATCAGCATGGCCTGGATGATCCTCTGTCTGGCAGGCGCGGTTGCGGTCGGTTTCTTCGGCATCGCTTACTTCAACAACAATCCGGCGCTGGCGGGTTCGGTGAATCAGAACGCGGAGCGCGTGTTCATCGAACTGGCGCAAATCCTGTTTAACCCGTGGATTGCCGGTATCCTGCTGTCTGCGATTCTCGCGGCGGTAATGTCAACGCTGAGCTGTCAGTTGCTGGTATGTTCCAGCGCCATTACCGAAGATCTGTACAAAGCGTTCCTGCGCAAAGGTGCCAGCCAACAAGAGCTGGTTTGGGTAGGGCGCATTATGGTGCTGGTGGTCGCGCTGGTGGCGATCGCCCTGGCGGCGAACCCGGATAACCGGGTGCTGGGTCTGGTGAGCTACGCCTGGGCTGGTTTCGGCGCCGCGTTTGGTCCGGTGGTACTGTTCTCGGTGATGTGGTCGCGTATGACTCGCAACGGCGCACTGGCCGGGATGATTATCGGTGCCGTGACGGTGATCGTCTGGAAACATTTCGGTTGGCTGGATCTGTACGAAATCATTCCGGGCTTTATCTTCGGCAGCGTCGGTATCGTCGTCTTCAGTCTGTTGGGTAAAGCGCCATCATCGGCGATGCTCAAACGCTTTGCTGAGGCTGACGCGCACTATCATTCCGCACCGCCATCGCGTTTGCAGGAAGGCTAACGTCTCAGTTCACTGACTAATCAGGCCCGCTTCGTGCGGGCTTTTTTGTCTTTTTCAGCTATCGCTTCCTGCCACAATCATTAACCCGCTAAGTGTTTACATTCTGACATCATTATCATTACATTCTGCTTGAGTTTTCTCTTGCCGTAATGATAATCACTATCACTGCAATTTACCTTTCTTTGCATCAGTTGACTAAGAATAACGTTTAAGGGTGTTTGGCATGTTTGTTCCGTTTCTAATTATGTTGCGTGAAGGGCTGGAAGCCGCGCTGATAGTCAGCCTGATTGCCAGTTATCTGAAGCGTACCCAACGAGGCCGTTGGATTGGCGTGATGTGGATTGGTGTATTTCTGGCGGCGGCGCTGTGTCTGGGCCTTGGGATCTTCATCAACGAGACCACCGGTGAGTTTCCGCAGAAGGAGCAGGAACTGTTTGAGGGTATCGTCGCGGTGATTGCTGTGGTGATCCTCACCTGGATGGTGTTCTGGATGCGTAAGGTTTCGCGCAACGTCAAAGTCCAACTGGAGCAGGCGGTCGACAGCGCATTACAGCGCGGTAATCACCACGGCTGGGCACTGATCATGATGGTCTTTTTCGCCGTGGCGCGTGAAGGGCTGGAATCCGTTTTTTTCCTGCTGGCGGCCTTTCAACAGGATGTCGGGATCTGGCCGCCGGTGGGGGCCATGCTGGGGCTGGCGACTGCGGTTGTTCTTGGTTTCTTACTCTACTGGGGCGGCATCCGTCTGAACCTGGGCGCTTTCTTTAAGTGGACCAGCCTGTTCATTTTGCTGGTGGCGGCCGGTCTTGCTGCAGGCGCGATTCGCGCCTTCCACGAAGCGGGATTGTGGAATCACTTCCAGGACGTGGCATTTGATATGAGCGCTATTCTTTCGACGCACTCGCTGTTTGGCACTTTGATGGAAGGCATTTTTGGCTACCAGGAAGCTCCGAGCGTCAGTGAAGTTGCGGTCTGGTTTATCTATCTGATACCGGCGCTGGTGGTGTTTGCATTGCCGCCGCGCACAGGCACAACCGCGTCCCGCGCAGCGCCTTGACGCTTCGCGACGCAAACTCTTATGTAGTTACAACATACTTATTTAAAGGGATGGTCATGACGAATCACTTTCGCCGTAGTGCGCTGCAGCTTGGCATGGCTGCACTGTTTGCTTCTGCTTTTACTGCCCATGCTGCGGATATTCCGCAGGTTAACGTCACGGTAACGGATAAACAATGTGAGCCGATGAGCATTACGGTTAATGCCGGCAAAACCCAGTTCATCATTCAAAACCACAGTCAGAAAGCGCTGGAATGGGAGATCCTGAAGGGGGTGATGGTGGTTGAAGAACGCGAAAACATCGCGCCGGGATTCAGCCAGAAAATGACTGCCAATCTGCAACCGGGCGAATATGACATGACCTGTGGCCTGCTGACGAACCCGAAAGGGAAGTTGATTGTTAAGGGCAGCGCGACGGCCGATGCCGCGCAGAGTGACACTTTGCTGAGTCTGGGTGGCGCTATCACCAACTATAAAGCCTATGTGACCGAAGAGACCGCGCAGCTGGTGGCGGGAACTAAAGCCTTCACCGATGCCATTAAGGAGGGCGATCTGGAGAAAGCGAAGTCACTGTATGCGCCAACCCGTCAGCATTACGAACGTATCGAGCCGATTGCTGAGCTGTTCTCCGATCTTGACGGCAGCATCGATGCCCGTGAAGACGATTACGAACAAAAAGCCGCCGACCCGAAATTTACCGGCTTCCACCGTCTGGAAAAAGCGCTGTTTGGCGATAACTCGGTCAAAGGGATGGAGAACTACGCCGATCAGTTGAATACCGACGTTCTGGATCTGCAAAAACGCATCAGTGAACTGGCATTCCCACCGTCAAAAGTGGTTGGCGGTGCAGCAGGACTGATTGAAGAAGTGGCGGCCAGTAAAATCAGCGGCGAGGAAGATCGCTACAGCCATACCGATCTGTGGGATTTCCAGGCGAACGTTGACGGAGCGCAGAAGATCGTAGACCTGCTGCGTCCGCAACTGCAAAAAGAGAACAGCGAGCTGTTAGCAAAAGTGGATGCGAACTTCAAAAAAGTGGATACCATCCTCGCGAAATATCGCACCAAAGATGGTTTTGAGACTTACGATAAACTGACCGATGCAGATCGCAACGCGCTGAAAGGCCCGATTACGACGCTGGCGGAAGATCTCGCGCAATTACGCGGTGTACTGGGTCTGGATTAAGCACCATGCAGCATGATAATAAAAACGGCGTGAGCGAACCGTCACGCAGACGTTTGTTGAAAGGAATGGGCGCGCTCGGCGGCGCGTTGGCGTTGGCCGGCGGTTGTCCGGTCGCCCATGCGCAAAAGCCGCAAAGCGCGCCGGGAACCTTGTCGCCGGATGCTCGTAGCGAGACTCAGCCTTTTTACGGTCCCCATCAGGCGGGTATTTTGACGCCGCAGCAGGCTTCAATGATGCTGGTGGCATTTGACGTTCTGGCATCGGATAAAGGTGAGCTCGAACGATTGTTTCGCCTGCTGACGAAACGTATTGCTTTCCTGACCACTGGCGGCCCGACACCGGAAACGCCGAACCCGCGTATGCCACCAATGGACTCCGGGATCCTCGGCGCCTTCATCGCGCCGGATAACCTGACCATGACGCTGTCGGTGGGGCATTCGCTGTTCGATACGCGCTTTGGCCTACAGGCGCAGATGCCAAAGACGTTGCAGAAAATGACCCGTTTCCCAAATGACTCTCTGGATGCGGCGTTATGCCATGGCGATGTGTTGCTACAGATTTGCGCTAACACCCAGGACACGGTGATCCATGCCCTGCGCGATATCATCAAACATACGCCGGATTTGCTGAGCGTTCGCTGGAAGCGAGAAGGGTTTATATCCGACCATGCGGCGCGCAGTAAGGGTAAAGAGACTCCGGTCAATTTACTGGGCTTTAAAGACGGTACGGCGAATCCGGACAGCAGCGATGTAAAGCTGATGCAGGACGTGGTGTGGGTGACGGCGGAGCAGGGGGAACCGGCGTGGGCCATTGGCGGATCTTATCAGGCTGTTCGTCTGATTCAGTTTCGCGTCGAATTCTGGGATCGCACGCCGCTCAAAGAGCAGCAAACCATTTTTGGCCGCGATAAGCACACCGGCGCTCCGTTGGGGATGCAGCACGAACATGATGTGCCGGATTACGCCAGCGACCCGGACGGCAACGTCATTGCGCTGGACAGCCACATTCGTCTGGCGAATCCACGCACGGCGCAGACGCAGTCGAGCCTGATGATGCGTCGTGGATACAGCTACTCCCTTGGCGTGACGCCATCCGGACAGCTTGATATGGGATTGCTGTTTGTCTGCTATCAACACGACCTGGAAAAAGGGTTCCTGACCGTGCAGAGGCGGCTAAACGGCGAAGCGCTGGAAGAGTACGTTAAGCCGATTGGCGGCGGCTATTTCTTCGCGCTACCGGGAATCAAGCAGGCCGATCGCTATCTGGGCCAGTCTCTGCTTGAAGCCTGATAGTGATACCCCGTCTGTGGGCGGGGTATGTTGCGTCTCACGCGGCTGAAAATATTCTTTTTTTATATGATCCGTTTTTTGAAATAATTTTGTAATATCTCCGTAAGAGACTGTTGCCAACAGAAATGAGAATTTAGTTAACGTCAGGTAAAAATATTGTTGCGTTATTGCTAAGTTCTGATGTAATTATACGTAATAGCGGTAGTTCCCGGCAGTGATGGTTATTCACTATGGAGATCGCGAATGGTAAAGTCCTCTCGTGGACACGTTTCTGACAGTTTTTGCAGCCTATTACGCGGAAGTCTCTCCTCCGGTAGCCATCTCGTCACCGCTAAATTTCTCTCATTTTCCCCTCTTCTTCGTGTTACTGACGCCATATTCGGTGCGCGTAGCCGTGTGTGGCGTCTATTCGAAAGGCAAGCAATGGCTTACAAGGAAGCCAACCCGCAGATGTTCGTGCGCATAATCGCGCTGCCAACGGCGCGTGTGATGAATACCAACAACTCAAGGTGCTATCCATGGGAAGACAAAAAGCAGTGATCAAAGCTCGTCGTGAAGCAAAACGTGTGCTGAGACGGGACTCACGCAGTCATAAACAGCGTGAAGAAGAATCGGTCACCTCGCTTGTGCAGATGAGTGGCGTAGAAGCGATTGGCATGGCGCGCGACAGTCGCGACGCCACGCCAATCATGGCGCGCAATGAGGCTCAATCGCACTACCTGAATGCTATCGAGAGTAAACAACTGATTTTCGCTACGGGCGAAGCCGGGTGTGGTAAAACCTGGATCAGTGCGGCAAAAGCAGCAGAGGCCCTGATACATAAAGATGTAGACAGGATCATTGTCACCCGTCCAGTTCTGCAGGCTGATGAAGATCTCGGCTTCTTACCTGGAGATGTATCGGAGAAGTTTGCTCCCTATTTCCGGCCGGTTTATGACGTGCTGGTTAAACGACTCGGGGCATCTTTTATGCAGTATTGCCTGCGACCTGAAATCGGTAAGGTGGAAATCGCGCCGTTCGCCTACATGCGCGGACGTACATTTGAAAATGCAGTGGTCATTCTTGACGAGGCTCAGAACGTCACTGCTGCGCAAATGAAGATGTTCTTAACGCGCCTCGGGGAGAATGTGACGGTTATCGTCAACGGGGACATTACCCAGTGCGATTTACCCCTTCATGTTCAGTCAGGGCTCAGTGACGCGCTGGCCCGCTTTAAAGAAGATGAAATGATAGGGATTGTTCGCTTCAATAAAGATGATTGCGTTCGCTCGGCGCTCTGCCAACGAACGCTGAATGCGTACAGTTAAGTTAGCAATCTTTGCGCTCAGAGCCCGGGAAAACCGGGCTTTGTTTTTTGGCGAATGTTACATAGGGCGGTGAGGGGGGATTGACTCGCTTCGCTCGCCCTGCGGGCGTCATGGCCTGCGGCCATTCCGTCCAACGGGCTGCGCCCGTTGTCGACCCCCGGTCGGGGATTCTCATCCCCCCATTGGGGAATATAAAAGAAAAGAGCCGATACATAAGTACCGGCTCTTATCTGAAATATGGC
>NZ_JBFWLF010000206.1:0-8280 GCF_050252275.1 Citrobacter sp.
ATTTATGGTCTGGAACAGTCGCCACTCCGATCTTAAACAGGAACGCCGCTGGCACATCGCCATTCCAGCATTGATCGGCTGCGTGGGTCTGGCGCTCAGCGCCTATTGCAGCGGTTCCACCTTCTGGATGATGGCCTGGATCTGTCTTGCCATGTCCGGGACGCTGGCGCTTATTCCAACCTATATCAGCCTGCCGGGCGCGATGCTTTCCGGCACGGCCGCCGCCGCAGGTATCGCACTGGTGAACTCTGTCGGCAACCTCGCCGGATTCTTTGGTCCTACAGTGCTGGGCTGGCTGAAAGACACTACCGGCAGCACCGATGGCGGGCTGTACATTCTTGCCGGTTTCCTGCTACTCGTCGTGCCGCTGATCCTGCTGTTACCCGCCCGGCTTGCCAACCCAAAACGTCAGCCGCGCCCTGAACAATTCAATGGGCAGTGCGACGTTTCCCAACACACCAATTAATCATGATGAAAGAGAGTGCTATGAAGAGTGAATGTGGAGGATGTGCCAGTTGCGGCACGCATTTCAGCTCCATCCTCGAGGGTGATGACGGCGCGTTAAAGCGCGCCCTCTACAAATCCATGGGCCATACGGACGAACAACTGCGTCGTCCGGTGATTGCCGTGGTGAACAGCTACACCAATGCCACCGCCGGACATGCCAACCTTAATGAGCTGACGGCGAATGTGCTGAAAGGGATAGAAGAAGCAGGCGGCGTAGGGATGGTATTCGGCACTATCGCCCCCTGCGACGGTATTGCCGAAGGGCATCTGGGGATGCGCTATATTCTCGCGGCCCGGGAAGTGATCACTATGTCGATTGAGAGCATGATGCGCGCTCACCGCTTCGACGGCATGGTGTTGCTCGGCTCCTGCGACAAAATCGTTCCCGCCATGCTGATGGCCGCCGCGCGTCTGGATATTCCGGCCATTATGGTTAACGGTGGCCCAATGTACCCTGCAGAATACAAGGGCAAGCACTGGGACGGCAATATCGTCACGGAAGCCATCGGCTGGAAAAAACGCGGCGAAATCACCGAAGAAGAGTTTGCTCATATCGAAAATATCGCCGAGCCTGGCCCGGGTTCCTGCACCATGTACGGCACAGCGAACACCATGTGCTGTATCGCGGAAGTGCTGGGTATGAGCCTGCCGGGCAGCAGCACGTTGCCCGCCATTTCGCAGGAACGACGCGACTGTGCAGTAGAAACCGGAAAGCAGGCCGTGACCCTGGTGCGCGAAGAGATTAACGCGCGCCAGATAATCACGCCAGAATCCATTCATAACGCCATGGTCTATCTGCTGGCGACCGGCGGCTCCACCAACGCAATTCTCCATCTTCAGGCTATTCATTACGAAGCAGAGTTGGGGCACTTGCCTCTCTTCGCTTTTGACAAACTTAGCCATCAGGTGCCGCTGATCGCGTCGCTCTATCCGGCTTCGGAACATGACATGATCGATTTCTGGGAAGCGGGTGGCGTTCGCGCCGTTGAGCATGAAATTGCTGCGCTGATGAACCGCGATGCGCTGACCGTGGTCGGAAAAACCAAAGCAGAACTGTTGGCGGAAGGACACAAAACCACGCGTCCGGAAGTCATTCGTTCGCTGGCAATCCCGGTGCGCAGTGAAGCAGGCGTAGCCGTTCTGCATGGCAATCTGTCACCACTGGGCTGCGTAGTGAAACCCGCCGCCGTCCCTGAAAATTTGATGACCTTCCGTGGCCCGGCGGTAGTATTCAACAGCGAGCAGGAATCGGTCGACGCCATCATGTCAGGAAATATTCAGCCGGGCAGCGTGCTGGTGCTCCGCTACGAAGGCCCCAAAGGCGGGCCAGGCATGCCGGAAATGTATAAACCGATGAAGTGCCTCGAAGGAATGGGACTCTCAGATACGTGCGCGCTGATCACCGATGGACGTTTCTCGGGTTCTAACCGTGGTCTGTTCGTCGGCCATATTTCCCCGGAAGCCACGGAAGGCGGCGCACTGGGGTTGGTAGCGGATGGCGATGAAATCTCCATTGACATCCCAACACGTTTGCTCACTCTGCATGTTGATGAAGAGACTCTCACCCAACGCCGTGAAAACTGGAAGCCGGTCTATAAAGAAGTGCCACGCGGTTTTCTACGCCTTTATCGCCGCTGGGCGCTGCCCGCTGCACAGGGCGCGGTACTGGCCGACAGGGAGGAGATGGAATGAGTACGCAATACGCCGCCGCAGACATCATCGGCGTGAATCCTATTGTCGCCATGCCGTTTACACCGCAGGGCGAGATCGACGAACGCAGCTTTGTTCGCCTACTGGAACATCTCGCCACCAGCGGCGCGAATGGGGCAACGCTGTTTGGCATCGCCAGTGAATTTCCCAAGCTGGATGACAGCGAGCGTGATCGTCTGGCGCAACTGATGGTCGGCACCCTGGCGGGTAGTTCGCTGTATCGCGCCTTTTCCGTGACGGATCACAGTACAGAAATTGCTATCAAGCGGGCAAAGCGCTATCAGGCGCTGGGTGCCGATGCCCTGATGCTGCTGCCACCGTTTTTTCTCTCGCCCAGCCCTCAGGCGATTCAGGCACATATCTACGCGGTACTGGAAGCCGTTGATATTCCGGTGATGGTGCAATATGCGCCAGGCGAAACCGGGTTGCCGATTACGCCGGAACAGCTCGCCGCCGTGTCGGAACGTTATCCACATGCGGTATTTAAAATCGAGTGCAACCCACCTGTGGAATACACCCGCGAATTCCTGCGTCATGCGCCACAAGCCTGCGTTCTGAACGGCTATGCTGGTTTGTATATGTTGCAAATGCTGGACGCGGGCGGCAAAGGTGTGATGCCCGGCTGTTCGTTTACCGAGGTGTATGTGCAGATTTATCGCCACTGGCAAGCAGGCGAAGTTGAGCAGGCGCAGGCTTTGCACCAGCAACTGTTGCCGTTTATTCAGCGCTGGATGAGCCATTGCGAATACATCATTCAGGCGGAAAAAACGCTGCTGATGCAGCGCGGTATTATCGCCAGCGACTACTGTCGCCGTCCTGGCTGGGTGCTTGACACAGTCGATCGACAGGCGATTACCCAACTGATCCATGATTTTAACTTAGCGTAAGGGATAAACATGACCACGCAACATACGCCCCGCGTCGTGCTGGTAACCGGCACCAGCCAGGGCATCGGCGAAGCCATCGCTCGTACCTTTTTGCAACACGGTGATATCGTGATTGGCTGCGCATTTTCCTCTTTGGAGAAAGCCCCCGCCGCCCGTCAGATGCTGGAGGAATTTGCTGGCCGCTATCACTACTTTTCCGTCGATGTGACGCAAACGGCGGCAATCAAACAGTTCGTCATCGATGCGGAGAAGCTGTTTGGACGCATTGATATCGTGGTTTCCAATGCCGGGAAAAACGTGTTCAAAGGTATCGACTGTGAAGAGAGCGACTGGTCGCATAATCTGGATTTGAATCTGCGTTCGCACTGGTATCTGGCGAAATGCGCCCGCCCGGCGCTGCAAAAAAGCCGCGGTGTGATTCTGGTGATCACCTCCAATCACGCATTTTCCACCATGCCCGGCTGTGCGCCGTACAACATTACCAAGCGTGCACTGCTATCGTTAGTGCAAAGTCTGACTATCGAATGGGGACCGGCGATCCGCACCGTCGGTATCGCGCCGGGCTTTATTGATACCGCTGGCAATCAGGCGTGGTTTGACGGGCACCCAGATGCCCGAATTGCCCGGGAAAAAACGGTGAAGAAGCATCCGGTTGGACGCATCGGCAGGCCGGAAGAAGTGGGTGAACTGTGTCTGTTTTTAAGCAGCGAAAAAGCCGGATTTATTGCGGGCACTACTATCGTGATGGACGGGGGACGTAGCGCCATCATGCAGGATGAAGACGACGAATAGCAAAACGGGGAGCCAGGCTCCCCGCATTTTAATCAACCTGCTGAATGTCGAGTCGCAGCTCTTTTGGCACTTCGAAGACAATATTCTCTTCGCGGCCTTCCAGCGGAACCGCTTCGCCGCCGCCGAGTTCCTGTAGGCGAGCGATGACGTTTTGCACCAGAATATCCGGCGCTGACGCGCCTGCAGTCACGCCCACGCATTTCGCCTCTTTCACCCAGGCTTCCTGGATATCGGTCGCATCGTCAATCAGAAACGCCGCTTTCCCCATCCGCTGCGCCAGTTCAGCCAGACGGTTGGAGTTCGATGAGTTTTTTGAGCCCACCACCAGCACAACATCCGCCTGCTCCGCCAGCGCGCGCACCGCTTCCTGACGGTTGGTAGTGGCGTAGCAAATGTCATCTTTACGCGGTCCGACGATTTTCGGGAAGCGCTGACGCAGTGCGTCAATCACGTCTGAGGTATCGTCCACGGAGAGCGTGGTCTGGGTCATAAAGGAGAGCTTGCCTTCGTTTTTCACCTTGAGCGAAAAAACATCTTCCGGCGATTCCACCAGGTACATGCCCCCTGCCGGGTTGCTGTACTGCCCCATTGTGCCTTCCACTTCAGGGTGTCCGGCGTGACCAATCAGGATCGACTCTTCGCCACGACGACTGGCGCGCGCCACTTCCATATGCACTTTGGTTACCAGCGGACAGGTCGCATCAAAGACAGTGAGGTCACGGCCTTTCGCTTCGTTGCGCACCGCCTGAGAGACGCCGTGCGCGGAGAAGATCAGGATCGCGCCGTCTGGCACTTCGCTGATCTGCTCGATGAAAATCGCCCCGCGTTCGCGCAGGCTGTCGACCACGTAGCGGTTATGTACCACTTCATGACGAACGTAAATCGGCGCGCCGTAGATGGCCAGCGCGTTTTCAACAATGCTGATAGCGCGGTCTACACCAGCGCAAAAACCGCGCGGGTTGGCCAACAGGATCTGCATGTTACGCCTCCAGTGCCGGATCGACTTCCAGCACTTCAATATCAAAATGAACGGTATGCCCGGCCAGCGGATGGTTAAAATCGACGGTGATGGAGTCACCGTTGATTTCGCGGATCACACCAGGCATCTCACTGCCGTCCATTGCGGTAAAGAGCATAATAGCCCCGATTTCAGGTTCGCCGGCGTCCATAAATTCGCGGCGCGAGAAATACTGAATCAGGTCAGGCGTCGTGATGCCAAACGCGGCATCCGGCTCCAGGGAAAAAGTGGTTTTATCGCCGTCTTTCAGTCCGAGAAGATGTTGCTCCAGTCCTTCAGACAGAGAGCCATCCCCCAGGCGAAAAAGCGCGGGCTTGCCGTTATTACGGGTTGACTCTGCGGTGGAGCCATCGTCGAGTTTTAAGGTGAAGTGCACCAGCACCGCACTGTTACTCTGTACTGATTTAGACATGCAGGTTGCTCACTTGTTGTGACTCACCAGTTAGCCCGATGGCACTTGCACTTATCGGGCCTACAAGGATCGCGCTATTTTATAGGCCGGATAAGGCGATTACGCCACCATCCGGCACTGTATTACGCCTGCTTTTTCGGCAGGAATCCTTCCAGGACAATCATTGCGGCGCCGATACAGATCGCACTATCGGCGAGGTTAAACGTAGCAAAATGCCAGTCCCCGACGTAGAAATCGATCATATCGACCACGAAACCATGCCACAGGCGGTCGAACAGGTTCCCCAGCGCGCCGCCAATGATTAGCGCATACGCGATATTATTCAGCTTTTGCGTCGCGCTGGAGCGATACATCATCACCGCCAGAATGACACAGATACCGATCGCGATACCGGCAAAGAACCAGCGCTGCCAGCCGCCGCTATCGGCGAGGAAGCTAAATGCCGCACCATAGTTACGCGCATAATGCAGATTAAGCGACGGGAACAGCGGCACCGTATCCCCCAGAGCAAAATTCTGGAGGATCAGGTACTTGCTGCCCAAATCGATAATCAGCACGACTACCACCAGCCACAGCCAGCGTAGCCCTGTTGAACAAAGAGGCTTACTCATCAGGCAAACTTACGTTTTTCGCCATCACCGGCGATGTTGCTGACACAGCGTCCGCAAATTTCTGCGTGTTCCGCTACCTTGCCGACATCCGTCGTGTAATGCCAGCAACGCGGGCACTTATCACCTTCGGCTTTACTCAGGGCGATTTTCAGCCCTTTGAGCAGTTCGCTCTGCTGCGCATCTGCAGGAGCCCCGGCATAGTCAGCGACTTTCGCCCCGGAGGTCAACAGGACAAATCGTAATTCATCGCCCAGTGCGGTCAGCTTCGCAGCCAGTTCAGGTTCGGCGTACAGGGTGACTGCCGCTTCCAGAGAACCGCCCACTTTCTTATCCGCACGCGCCTGTTCGATCACTTTGTTCACTTCGCCACGCACTTTCAGCAGCTCGTCCCAGAAGCTATCGTTCATCGCTTCGCTGTCCGCCAGACCAAACAAGCCTTCGTACCACTCACCGGTGAAGACATACTGCTCACGAGAACCCGGCAGGTAGCCCCAGATTTCATCTGCGGTGAAGGACATGATCGGCGCCATCCAGCGTACCAGCGCTTCCGCGATATGGTACAGCGCGGTCTGACAGCTGCGACGCGCCCGGCTTTCCGCTTTCGCGGTGTACTGACGGTCTTTGATGATGTCGAGATAGAACGACCCCATTTCGACGGAGCAGAAACGCATCAGGCGCTGTACCACTTCGTGGAAATCGTAGGCTTCGTACGCTTTCAGAATATCTTCCTGCGCCGCTTTCGCGCAGCCCACCGCCCATCTGTCCAGTACCACCATCTCTTCCGGTTTCACCATGTCTTTAGCCGGATCAAACCCGTTCAGGTTCGCCAGCAGGAAGCGCGCGGTGTTACGGATACGACGATAGCTGTCGGCAGCACGTTTGAGGATCTCATCCGATACCGCCATTTCACCAGTGTAGTCGGTTGATGCCACCCACAGACGCAGAATGTCAGCGCCCAGTTTGTTCATCACATCCTGCGGCGAAACGGTGTTACCGATAGACTTGGACATCTTGCGGCCCTGACCATCGACGGTAAAACCGTGCGTCAGTACCTGGCGATACGGCGCTTTGCCTTTCATCGCGGTGGAGATCATCAGAGACGACATGAACCAACCACGATGCTGGTCGGAGCCTTCCAGATACATATCCGCAGCATGACCGGCGAACTCCGGGCGGACATCCACGACGGAGGAGTGCGTTGAACCAGAGTCAAACCAGACGTCCAGGGTATCCGGCACTTTCACGTACTGATCGGCTTCGTCACCCAGAATGTCTTTCGGGTCGAGATCCCACCAGGCCTGAATACCGTCAACTTCAACGCGTTTTGCTACTTCTTCCATCAGTTCGATGGCGCGCGGGTGCAGCTCTTCAGTGTCTTTGTGAACGAACAGAGACATCGGCACGCCCCAGGTACGCTGACGAGAAATACACCAGTCAGGACGGTTCGCTACCATCGATTCGATACGCGCCTGGCCCCAGTCCGGGATCCACTGCACGCCTTTGATCTCTTTCAGAGACTGCTCGCGCAGACCTTTCTGATCCATGCTGATGAACCACTGCGGGGTTGCACGGAAGATGATAGGTGATTTGTGACGCCAGCAGCACGGATAGCTGTGCTGCATTTTCTCAACGTGCAGCAGCGCGCCTTTTTCGGTCAGCAGCGCAACCACAATATCGTTCGCTTTAAAGACGTTCACACCGTCCAGTGTCGGATAAGTACCCGGCAGATAAGCACCGTCCGGACCTACCGGGTTAGCAACTTCCAGACCGTATTTCTGGCCGATGACATAGTCATCCGGACCATGGCCTGGCGCGGTATGTACCGCGCCAGTACCGGCATCCAGCGTCACGTGATCGCCGAGGATCGCCGGAACGTCGAAACCCATAAACGGATGGGTAAAGCGCAGCAGTTCAAGCTCCGCCCCTTTTACGGTGGCGAGAACGGTATAATCTGTCGCGCCAATGCGCTGCATCACACTTTCAACCAGATCTTTTGCCAGGATCACCGCCTGACCGTCGATTTGTACCAGCGCGTAGTCAAAGTCCGGCGCCACGGAAATCGCGCGGTTTGCCGGCAGCGTCCACGGTGTGGTGGTCCAGATGACCAACGAGATTGGCCCGTTGACATTCGCCACGCCAAATTTTGCCTTCACCGCGTCCTGATCCGCAGCAACAAAGGCCACGTCGATCGACGGAGAGGTTTTGTCGTAGTATTCCACTTCCGCTTCTGCCAGCGCAGAACGGCAGTCTACGCACCAGTGCACCGGTTTCGCGCCTTTATGCAGATGACCATTGCCGATGATTTTGCCCAGCGCGCGGATGATGTTGGCTTCCGTTTTGAAG
>NZ_JBFWLF010000207.1:0-8261 GCF_050252275.1 Citrobacter sp.
ATCTCAAACAACTCGCCAGGATATTCCCGCTGCCCTGGTCAGCCTATGTCCGTCTCCTGTCAGTTAAAAACCCCGATGCCCGCACCTTTTACGAGAAAGAAACATTACGCAACGGTTGGTCAGTACGACAACTCGATCGGCAAATCGCGTCTCAGTTTTACGAACGTACGCTGCTGTCTCATGATAAACCCGCGTTGCTGCAACAGGCTGCGCCCACCGTGCCCGAAGTCTTACCAGAACACGCAATACGCGATCCCTTTATTCTCGAATTCCTCGATCTGAAAGATGAGTATTCTGAATCCGATCTGGAAGAAGCACTGATTAACCATCTGATGGAGTTTATGCTTGAACTCGGGGACGATTTTGCGTTTGTCAGCCGACAGCGCCGGTTACGCATTGACGATAGCTGGTTTCGCGTCGACCTGCTTTTCTTCCATCGCCGCTTGCGTTGTCTGTTAGTTGTTGACCTGAAAATGGGCAAATTCAGCTATGCCGATGCACGACAAATGAACATGTACCTTAACTACGCCAAAGAGCACTGGACAATGCCGGGGGAAAATCCGCCAGTAGGGTTAATCCTGTGTGCGGGAAAAGGGGCTGGAGAAGCGCACTACGCGCTGAACGGTTTACCGAATACCGTGATGGCAAGTGAATATAAAGTGCAATTGCCTGACGAAAAATTACTGGCAGATGAACTCATTCGTTCGCAATTGGCACTGACAGCGCAGCAAGCGGTATCCCCAGAAACATCATTGACAAAATAATGAACGGGATGGATGTGTAAAGCGTAAGACCGGATGGTAAAAACCATCCGGCATTTTCATGCGACTAACAGGCTGGCGCGAACCTTGACGACAACTTTCTTAATCTCTTTCGGTTCTTCCACGCTGCACCCCGGTTTGTGCGGCTCTCCGGGCATAAACACCGCGAACATGCCTGGCTGTAGGGTAATGGTCTGACTACCCGCTATCTCGCGACAAAGCTGATAATCCTCCTCAACATGTACCTCTTCACATTGCCGCGCAGAATCCGCCACGCCGAAATGAATGCGTTCCTCTCCCGCCAGCAGTAGCTGGATATCGATGTATTGCTCGTGCAGTTCGGCCTTTTTCTCTGAGGCCGATTGCGTGGCAAACTGCATTACGTTCATAAAGATATCGTCCCCGCGTAGCTCAACGCGACCAGGGGATTGCTCCTGCGGTCTGGCGGTCAACGCCAGCGTCAGCGCCTCTTCCAGCACGGGATGTAAACCGGCAGCAGACAACGTACAAACTTCACCCAGTATCATCCTTTCTCTCCTTGTGCTAACAATGCCGCACCCAACAGCCCCGCGTCGTGGCGGTAATGCGCCGCGCTGAGTTCGACGTGATAGACCGGGGGCATTTGTTCGAGACAGGCGCGGACCTGCGACAGATACCCTTGCGCCAGCCCAACGCTGCCGCCGACAACCACCCGCTGACAATCGGTGACCGCTTTCGTATCGGCAATCAACCGTGCCAGCACCTGTGCGGAGTCAGCGACCAGTCGGCGGGCCTGTTCATCGCCCTCTGCCGCACGGGCAAAAATGGTTTTCGCATCGCATCCGGCAAGCGAGCCTTGCGCTGCGGCAGCAATACCGCGTCCCGACGCGATAGCCTCGACGCATCCCACTCGTCCACAGCCGCACACCGGCCCATTAGGGTCCGCGAGGGTATGACCCAGGTGTCCGGCCAAACCACCGGTACCGGTGACTAGCTGACCGTCGCTGACCACACCGCCGCCGACGCCGGTTGAAACGGTGATAAACACCATATCCCGCGTTTCATCGGCAATTGCATGATATTCCGCCCATGCGGCAGCCTGTGCATCGTTGATCGCCAGCGTTGGTAAGCCGGTGAGGGCTTCTAACGTCTGCACCAGCGGAAAGTGAAGCAACCCGCCCAAATTAGAGGGATTTATCGCCAACAGGTGGCCTTCGCGGATAATCCCCGTCGAGGCTATCGCCACCCGATGCGCTTGCGACTGCAACGGTTGCACCAGTGTTTTCAGCGCGTCGCGTAGTGCCGGAGACGTTTTACTGGCAGGGGTGGGCAGCTCACGACGTTCGCGAATCTGCAAATCATCCTCCACCAGCGCGGCGGCGAGTTTCGTACCGCCAATATCAATGGCCAGCGTCGTCATAGCACCGCCCTTTTCAACGCTGTGTTATACCATTCACAGATGTGCTCCAGCCGGGTAATCGCAGATCCGACCGTCACTGCCCAGGCGCCGTGACGCATTGCTTCACCGGCCTGCGCCGGGGTATTGTAGCGGCCTTCAGCAATCACCCGGCACCCGGCTTCACTCAGCGATTTCACTAGCGCCAGATCCGGTTCATCAGGGGTTTCTGCGGTGGTGTAACCCGAAAGCGTGGTGCCAATAATGTCTGCACCGAGCGCCTGACAGGCCAGGCCGTCCTCCTGTGAAGAGCAATCGGCCATTGCCAGCAACTGGTGGTGATGGATACGCGCCAGTAGCACCGCAACCGGCACCGGACGCACGCGGTCGGTGCCATCAATCGCGATAATGTCCGCGCCGGCCTGCGCCAGCGCATCGACATCCTCCAGAAACGCGGTGATGCGCACAGGAGAATCCGCGAGATCGCGTTTGAGAATGCCGATTATCAGTACGGAAACCACGGCACGCGTCGCCTTCAGATTCTCAATCCCTTCAATACGTAACGCGACGGCCCCAGCCTGCTCTGCCGCCAGCGCCATCGCCGCCACAATCTCGGGTTTATCCAGTGGACTGCCGGGAACCGGCTGGCAGGAGACAATCAAACCACCACGCACGGCAATGCTTTTATCCAGTTGTGCAAGTAACGACATACTTCTTCCCTTACGTGTATTGCCCGGTGCAGGACCGGGCAAGTGGATTAACTTTTGCTTTTGACTAAGGGGCTTTTATCGCCGCCGAACGGGATAGCGCCGCTGAACGGCTTACCGTCAATGGCGTCATGGGTACGCAGCGCCTCCGGTCGCAGCCAGCGCTGGACGCGGGATGGCATATCCAGACCAATCAGTAGAATCACCACAAAGGTCAGGCTGAAAGAGAGCGATCCCAGCGCGGTGCCCAGATCCAGTCGTTGGGCAATCAGCGCCCCCAGGATCGGTGCCAGCGCCCCGCCGAGCGCCCCGACGTTATAGGTGAAACCCAGACCCGCCGCACGCTGATCGGTATCGAAATAACCGCCAATCAGTTTCGGTAAGATTCCGGAGATCCCTTGCCCCAGCATCTGCTGGAAAAACAGAAGTAAACCAAGTACCCAGACATTGGTACCGCCAATGGCAAACACCGGAATGATCAGCAGTTGTGAGGCCAACAGACTGTAAACATAAGCTTTGCGGGTCCCCAGCCAGTCACCAAGGAAGCCGCCGACGCAGCAGCCGACCGCAGCACCAAAGCCGCTAAAGAAGAGTACGCGCGCCACGGTGGAAGGATCGTATGCCAGTTCCGTTTTCAGATAGGTGGGCAACAGCGCCTGAATCGGCCACGAGTAGAGGAAAGCAAACAGGACAACAATCATGAGCATCACGCCCGTCGGCCAGCGCTTGCCGCTACTTTGTACCATGAAGCTGATAAAGATCACCGCGCACAGCAAACCCAGTACCGCGACAATCGCCGCATTTTGCAGGTCCCCGGCAAAACAGAACCACAGTGCGATCGCCGCCGCTGTCGTCATCAGAATGTTGACGACGCGATGCTCACCCCGATAAAGAATATCGACCATCGTGCGTACCGGCGCTTTGCCTTCATGCTTCTCTTTCCAGTCCTCTGCTTCCGGTATGTTTTTGCGTAGCCAGAGGGCAAAAATAATCGGCAGAATGCCAATGAAGAACAGCGCGCGCCAGCCCCAGACCGGCACCACCAGGCTGTAGACCTGAGCCGCAATCACGGCACCAACGGAGAACCCCGAGATCAGAAAACCACTGGCCTTATTACGCAGATGTTTTGGCCAGCTTTCAATAACATAGGTCGCACTGGAACCGTATTCGCCCGCCATCCCCATGCCAATCACCAGTCGGGCGATAAACATAGTGGTGTAACCCGGCGCAAAACCACAGGCCAGCGTTCCCATTGAGAACAGAATAATACTGGTGACCATCGCCAGACGACGCCCATACCGGTCACCCATCGCGCCCAGCATTAACCCGCCAAACCAGCGGGAAATAAAGGCTGCCGAAATCAGGCTCGCCGCCTGAACCGTCGTCAGCCCGAACTCTCCTTGTACTTCCGTCAGCACAAGGGCTATCAACACAAAATCAAAACCATCCAGCAAATATCCCAACCATGCGGCGGAGAATGCCCGCCATTGCGCCCGGTTGAGATGGCGATACCACGGGATGCTTTGGGTAGAAGTACTCATTTTACTCTCCCGACGATTTTTGTTGTTGTGCCGGATGACGACTCTGCCTTATCCGGCACACGATGCTTTTTTGTCGGCCGGGTAAGCGCAGCGCCCCCGGCACTACGTTACGCGGTTACGCCTTCTCTGCCATTAACTGCTGCGCCAACGCCTTCAGTTCCGGCAGATATTTTTCATCCACGGGGGCAAACGGCTTACGGCACAGTGGTACAGAAACCACGTCCATATAGTGCAGAACCGTTTTCAGCCCACGGAACACGCCAGCCTTAATGAGGAGATCGATAACCTTATTGCACTCTGTTTGCAGTTTTTGCGCAGTCCGGATATCTCCTTCTTTGAGCGCTTTCACAATTCCCAGATATCGCCAGCCCATGATGTTGTAAGTGCTGCCGATACCGCCGTCCGCTCCGGCCAGCAGGCCTGAAGCGAAAATTTCGTCATAACCGTTATAAAGCACCAGATCCGGATGCGCGCGACGGATCTGCTCCATCTGGAACAGATCGCCCGATGTTTGCTTCAGTGCACCAACGCCCGGCAGGGTGACCAACGTGTTGATCTGATCCAGCGTTAACTTCACGCCGCTCAACGCCGGAATGTTATAGACCACCATCGGCAAACCATCCGCCGAATCAATAATGGCCCGGTAATGATCGCAGTGCTCTTCAAAGCTGAACGGATAGTAGAACGGCGTCACGGCAGAGACCGCGTCAAAGCCGTAACCATGCGCGGCACGGGCGAGCTGCTGGCTCTCATGGGTGCTGACCGTTCCAACGTGAGCGATCAGCTTGACTTTGCCCTTCGCCTCTTCCGCGACGACTTCCAGCACCTGCTCCCTTTCCGCACAGCTCTGTACAAAGGCTTCGCCGGTGGAACCGCCCACGTACAGCCCATCGATCCCCTGAGCGATGTTAAAACGCACCAGCCGGCGCAGGCTCTCAATATCCAGCTTCTGTTGGTTATCGAAAGGGGTTAACAACGCTGGCATTACGCCTCGTAAATCTTTTGCCATAACGACCTCTGTCATGATTAGTGTTATCTAACTGCATACCTTTATACCTGTTATACCAGATCAAATAAGCAGCAATACAATACAGAACGCTTATAGTGCGATCTGCTTCACTAAACGATCGTCAGGATCGCGATCACTTACGCATTTTTGAATGTTGACCGAGGGCGTGCCAGGTGGCGGAAACGCTGTTGAGATGAGATTGCAGTGCGCGATCGGCCTCATCTGGATCGCGTCGGCGAATCGCATCAACGATAGCGATATGCTGCTGATAACTTACATTATTATGCTCGAAAAGCTCGCGATCCGGCACGGTCGGGCGAGCGGCGATCAGCCAGTCCAGCAGCGCTACGTGGATCGCCATAAAGATCGGATTGCCGGGGATCTCCGCCAGCACGCGATGAAAATCGACATCTGAACGGATGAACAGCGTATTGTCATCCAGCGACTGGCTGTTGATCTCCAGCGCTTTTGCCAGCAGATCGATCTGTTCTTCTGTGGCATTCTCCGCTGCATAACGCACGAGACTGGACTCAAAGAACAGGCGCAACTGCTCAAAGTGGGCAATGCCGCCAGGATGTGCGAGGAAATCTTTTGCCATTCCGGACAGCTCACCAATGATGGTATCCGCCGAAGGACGGGAAACACGGGCACGTTCGCCGTTGTTGATTTGCACCAGGCCTTTACGCTTCAGCGCGGCCAGTGCCTCACGCACAGAGGGACGACCGACGTTGAAAAAGGCCATCAGTTCCCGTTCGGACGGCAACTGTTCCCCCTCGCCGAACTCACGGCGACGGATCATCTGCTCTAACTCTTCCTCGACCATTTCCGACAGCTTTTTTCGCGCCAGCGGACGACGGCGAAGGCTACGCCCAATAGTGGCTGGAGAATCTTCTGCTTGAGAATCGAATGCGTTCATAAGACCTATTTGCGAGTCACGGTGACAAACAACAGCAGGCTCATCGTAACACAGGATCGGAAGGAGGGTGAAACCACGGTCGGTGCGATCAAAAACAGGCCCAGCGGGGCCTGTTTTCATCTATTTAACAACACGTAATGCCGGTCGCCCACCACGCGGCGGCGGCGGATCGTCATCCGGATTGTTGTCATCGTCATGATCCGGTTTATCACCATCAATGACTGACATAACGGTTTCGCTCTCTGCGCCAGATGTCGCGTCATCATCATTAAGACTGGCAACATCTTCGTCATAGGCCGCTTCCGGTTCAAACATCGTTCCGGCACCGTTTTCACGCGCATAAATAGCCAGCACTGCCGCTAATGGCACAGAAACCTGACGCGGAACGCCGCCGAAACGCGCATTAAAACGCACCTCATCGTTAGCCAGTTCCAGATTCCCCACCGCGCGCGGTGCAATGTTCAGGACAATCTGCCCGTCGCGGGCATATTCCATCGGAACATGCACACCCGGCAACGTCACATCCACCACCAGGTGCGGCGTGAGCTGGTTGTCCAGCAACCACTCATAAAATGCACGCAGCAGATACGGACGGCGCGGTGTTAGCTGTGACAAATCCATCAGTATTAACCCCGGCCAAGACGCATTTCGCGTTCAGCTTCGGTTAAGGACGCCAGGAAAGAATCACGCTCAAAGACGCGGGTCATGTAACCCTTCAGCTCTTTCGCGCCCGCACCGCTGAACTCAATACCCAGCTGCGGCAGACGCCACAACAGCGGCGCCAGGTAGCAATCCACCAGGCTGAATTCATCGCTCAGGAAATACGGTTTCTGACCGAATACCGGTGCAATCGCCTGCAGTTCTTCACGCAGTTGTTTGCGAGCAACGTCAGCTTCTGAAGCAGACCCGTTAACGATGACGTTCATCAGCGTATACCAGTCTTTTTCGATACGGTGCATGTACAGGCGGCTTTCGCCACGTGCTACCGGGTAAACCGGCATTAATGGCGGATGCGGGAAACGCTCATCCAGGTATTCCATAATGATGCGAGATTCCCACAGGGTCAGCTCACGATCTACCAGTGTCGGGACGCTCTGATTCGGGTTGAGGTCAATCAGATCCTGAGGTGGATTGTCCTTTTCCACGTGTTCGATCTCGAAACTTACACCTTTCTCAGCCAGCACAATGCGGACCTGATGGCTATAGATGTCAGTAGGACCAGAAAACAGCGTCATTACCGAACGTTTGTTGGCAGCGACAGCCATGAAAACCTCCAGGTATATTCAGAATTTTTACTGCTACCAGCCATCGCATGGCCAGTCAGAAGTGATGTCACCCACGTCGGAAAAGTCATCATCGTTCAAAAAGCAAACAAAAAATGAACAATACCCGATATTTGGGCAGAAAATTGGATGATAGTTTACCAGATTTTGTGACCTTTGTGGTGAGTCGATTCTGGAAATGGGGAAAAAGAGGGTTTTGTCAGAGGATTACGCCAGATTTATCCATAAAAAAACCCGCCGAAGCGGGTTTTTTCGCCAACCGTAATCTGCCAAAGGCAGAAAACAATTAACGTTTGGAGAACTGCGGACGACGACGTGCTTTACGCAGGCCGACTTTCTTACGTTCAACCTGACGAGCATCACGAGTAACGAAGCCTGCTTTACGCAGTTCGGAACGCAGGGACTCGTCGTACTCCATCAGAGCGCGGGTGATACCGTGACGGATCGCACCAGCCTGACCAGAGATACCACCACCTTTAACAGTGATGTACAGATCCAGTTTCTCAACCATGTCGACCAGTTCCAGCGGCTGACGAACTACCATGCGGGCAGTTTCACGACCGAAGTACTGTTCCAGAGAACGTTGGTTGATTACGATTTTACCACTGCCCGGTTTGATGAAAACGCGAGCTGCGGAACTTTTGCGGCGACCAGTGCCGTAGTATTGAT
>NZ_JBFWLF010000208.1:0-8260 GCF_050252275.1 Citrobacter sp.
TGTGGGTTCGCCGCCAGCGCGCGGGCAATGCCAACGCGCTGGCGCTGACCGCCGGAAAGCTGCCAGATGAAGCGTTTTCCCGCGCCTTCCAGCCCCACTTTTTTCAACATATCCTGAGCGATGCTGACACGCTGCGCTTTCCCGATGCCCGCCAGTTGCAGACCCAACGCGACGTTATCCTGCACGTTGCGCCACGGCAGCAGCCCTTCGTGCTGAAACACCACGCCGCGCTCTGCCCCCGGCCCGTCAACGCGTTTTCCCGCCAGCTGAATGCTACCGTGTTGATACGGTACAAATCCGGCAATCAGGTTCAGCAGCGTCGTTTTGCCACATCCCGAAGGCCCCAGCACCACCAGCAGTTCACCGCTGTCGAGCGTCAGATTGATATCTTCCAGCGCCGGTTTACCACCGTAATCGGCGTAAAGATGAGAAAGTTGCAGCATCAGCGCCTCCTTTATTGCACGAAGCGGTCGGTGACGTACTGACTGTAATCGCTTGCCACCGCAGGCACCTTGCCCTGCTCTTTCAGAAACTGCGCGGTGTCGATAATCGCTTTGTTCACCGGTCCGGTTAGCTCAGCCGTCTGCTGCTGGGGAGTGAGATAGGTATTGCCTTTTACCAGTCCCGGCACATCGGCTTCCGGAACGCCGCTCAGACGCGACAGCTTGCTGATGTTCTCCGGTTGCTTCAGCCATTCGTCGGGATTGGCGATATAGGACTGCTGCGCGTCGATGGCGCTTTTCGCGAAGGCTTTCACTACCTCCGGATGCTTCTCGGCAAAGTCTTTGCGCACGACCCACACATCCAGCGTCGGTGCGCCCCACTCACCGACTTTCTCCGAGTCGGTCAGCACCTTGCCGTCTTTTTCCAGCGCGTTAACGGCAGGTGCCCAGACGTAGGCACCATCAATATCTCCGCGCTGCCAGGCGGCGATAATCGCTGGCGGCTGCAGGTTCACAATCTCCACCTGACCGGGTTTAATCCCCCAGTGTTTTAACGCGGCCAACAGGCTGTAGTGGGTGGTGGAGATAAACGGCACCGCGATGCGTTTGCCGATCAGATCATTGGGTTTACCGATCGTTTTTTTCACCACCAGCGCTTCGGAGTTACCGAGTTTTGACGCCAGCAGGAAAACCTCTATCGGCACCTGCTGACTGGCGGCAACCGCCAGCGGGCTGGAGCCGAGATTACCGATTTGCACGTCGCCAGACGCCAAGGCGCGCACAATACTCGCGCCGCTGTCGAATTTACGCCAGTCGACGGTAGCCCCGCTCTCTTTGGCGAAGGTGTTATCCGCCTGGGCCACTTTTGCCGGTTCAGCGGAGGTTTGATACGCGACGGTGACGTTCACCGCCTGCGCCTGAAAGGTGATGAATGCCAGTGCGGCAAGAAGTGTATTACGCGATGAAACGGCCATAGTGTCTGCTCCCCTGTCTTGTTATGGAGGCAGTATTTCGTTGTGGCCGGATTTGATAAAGGAATTAAAAATTCTTGCTAAGAACAAAGCGTTTTTAGAAAAAAAGTGGGAATGGTTAGTTGGGATATGACTTTCATGTCACCGTATCAAACGGTTCCGTTCGCCTTGTATTTCTAACCGTGGAACAGACGTTGTCATGTCACTTCATCAAAGGGTTCCGTTCGCCCTACGAACCGTGATTCTCTGGACGTAAATTTCCCGCGAACGTGTTAAGGAGGCGGCGACGAGCCTCCTTAACACGTTCGCGGGTGAGTAAGTTCCAAAGAAGCAATAGTCATAAAGCGAACGGAACCCTTTAAAGAAGTGACATGGAAATGCCTGAAATCTTGCCCGGGCCCCTTTAATGAAATGACATGAAAACACATACCACCAGCGCCCCCAAATATTGCCATTTTGTTACATTCATTCCATAACTGTACCTGATTGATTGCCAGCGCAGCGGCGCCAGGCATCATAGGATCATTATCCGGCAAGAGAGCAATATCATGATACGTGTGGTGCTGGTGGACGACCATGTGGTGGTGCGTTCCGGCTTTGCGCAGTTACTCAGTCTCGAAGAAGACCTCGACGTCGCAGGCCAGTACAGCAGTGCGGCGGAAGCCTGGCCTGCGTTGTTGCAGGACGACGTTAACGTTGCGGTGATGGACATCGCCATGCCGGACGAAAACGGTCTGAGCCTGCTGAAACGCCTGCGGGCACAGAGGCCGCAATTTCGCGCCATTATTCTTAGCATCTATGACACACCAGCCTTCGTGCAGAGCGCGCTGGATGCGGGAGCCAGCGGTTATCTGACCAAACGCTGCGGGCCGGAAGAGTTAGTGCAGGCCGTCCGTTCCGTTGGGCTGGGGGGACATTACCTCTGCGCGGATGCGCTGCGGGCGTTGCGTGGTGGAGAACCGTCATCACCGGTACTGGAGGTTCTGACACCACGCGAACGGGAAGTGTTTGATTTACTGGTCAAAGGCGACAGCGTTAAGGAGATTGCCTTCAAACTCGATCTCAGCCATAAAACGGTCCATGTCCATCGCGCCAACGTGCTGGGCAAGCTGAACTGTCACAGCACTATCGAGCTGGTTCATTTCGCTCTCGACCATCAGTTACTGGCGGGGCATTGATGTCGCACAACCTCCGTCACGTCGTCATTTCACTGTTTATTGTGCTGGCCTGGGGCACCGGCTGGCTGATGCTGTGGACGCTTGGTTTTTATCTGACCCACAACGGCCAGCAGGCGGCCCTGTTCCTGCCGCACGGCGTCTACCTGGCGCTGCTGATCCTGCTTTCACGCCGCTACTGGCTCGCGCTGGTGCTGCCACCGATGATGATGATGTTCTGGCTGCACAGCGAGCAACTGCTCAATGGTTATATTCTGCTGACCACACCGCTTATCAGCATGATTCCCGCCAGTCTCGCACAGACTTTCTGGTACCGTTTCCCTCTTTACTGGCAGCGGCTGACGCTGCTGCTGGCCACGGTAACAGCCGCCTCATTGCTCAACGCCGCTCTGCTGTCGCCGTTTGTTAAAAGTCCGGCGATGCTGCTCGGGCTGGCGTCGTTTACCGGTGGCGTGCTGCTGACGCCGTTCGTTTATCTGATCTTCGAGTTTCTGCGCCAGCAGCATCGCTACCACCTGCTGGGTCTGGACACCAATAACCCGCCGCTGCGTACCTCGCTCATCATCTGGTGCAGCCTGTTTTTTATCATTGGCATTGGCACCCAGATGGTGCTGTCGCCAGAGATTGAACGCCTGCTGTTGATTGTGGTGTTTCTGCCCAACGTGGTGATGGCGTGGAAATTTGGCTGGCAGGGGGGCGTGCTCTCGGGGCTACTCGGCAGCATGATGATCACCATCGCCCGCCAGATTGGCGTGGGCTTCATCAATCTGATTGAACTGGAGATTTTTCTCGCGACACAGTCACTGCTCGGTATTGGTCTGGGGATCGCCATCAGTCGTCAGCAGCATCTGGCGCAAAACCTGCACCATTATCGCCGGCGTCTGGAAGCGGAACTGGCGGCGCGGCGCGCGCTGGCCGAGAAACTGGTGCATACCGAAGAGGATACGCGCAAGAGCCTGGCGCGCGAACTGCATGACGAGATTGGGCAAAACATCACCGCCATTCAGATCCAGTCGCAACTGGTAAAACGGGCGCACGATCCGGCGCAAGCCCAGGCCGCCGCCAGCCAGATCAACGATCTCGCCCGGCGAATCCATCACTCCACCCGCCAGTTGTTGCGCCAGCTTCGCCCACCCGCGCTGGACGAACTGTCGTTCAAAGAGGCGCTGCTCCACCTGCTCAACGAGTTTGCCTTTACGGAACGTGGCATTCACTGCCAGTTTGACTATCAGCTTACCACCATGCCCGAGAATGAAACGGTGCGCTTCACTCTCTATCGACTGTTACAGGAGTTGCTCAACAACATCTGTAAACACGCCGGGGCCAGCGAAGTACGAATTGTTCTGCGTCAGCAGGGAGATATGCTGCATCTGGACGTGTCCGACAACGGCGTGGGGATCAGTGCAGACAAGATAGCCGGTTTTGGCATTCAGGGAATGCGCGAGCGGGTCAGCGCCCTCGGGGGTGAACTGGCGCTGGAATCGCGGCACGGTACGCGGGTAAGTGTTAACTTGCCCACAAATTTGCAACAAATCGCCTTCTGACCAGGAAAAAGTCTTAGTCACTCCGGACTTTCTCTCATCCCCTTTCGGTTTCTCTTTCTTATAGTCAACAAAACGGAGACGGCTATGCACGCAGGCGCAGCAACTGACATCACACAACGTTACCGGACGCTGCGTCCCCGGCTGCTGATGTACATGGTCATCGGTTACGCCGCGTTTTACCTGACGCGTAAAAGCGTTAACTACGTGCTGCCAGCGCTGCAAACCGATCTCGGGCTGGATAAAAGTGACATCGGTCTGCTGGGTTCCTTGTTTTATCTGACCTACGGCCTGTCGAAATTTACCGCCGGGTTGTGGCATGACAGCCACGGACAGCGTTGGTTTATGGGCGCGGGACTGTTCACTACTGGCCTGTTGAACGTGGTGTTTGCTTTTGGCGAGTCGCTGACGCTGCTGTTGGCGGTCTGGACGCTGAACGGATTTTTTCAGGGCTGGGGATGGCCGCCCTGCGCTCGCCTGCTGACCCACTGGTATTCGCGTAACGAACGCGGCTTCTGGTGGGGCTGCTGGAATATGTCTATCAACATTGGCGGGGCGATTATCCCGCTGATTAGCGCCTTCGCCGCCCACTGGTGGGGCTGGCAGGCCGCAATGCTGATGCCAGGGATAATTAGCATGGCGCTGGGAATAGGGTTAGCGCTGCAACTGAAAGGCACGCCCCAGGAAGAGGGGTTACCGTCCGTCGGCAACTGGCGTAACGATCCGCTGGAACTGCGCCAGGAGCAACAGAGTCCACCGATGGGACTGTGGCAAATGCTGCGTACCACGATGCTGAAAAACCCGATGATCTGGCTGCTGGGCGTTTCGTATGTACTGGTCTATCTGATCCGCATTGCGCTTAACGACTGGGGCAACATCTGGCTGACGGAAAGCCACGGCGTCAACCTGCTCAGCGCCAACGCCACGGTGATGCTGTTTGAAGTCGGCGGACTCCTCGGCGCGCTGTTTGCCGGCTGGGGGTCGGACCTGCTATTTAGCGGTCAGCGGGCGCCGATGATTTTGCTGTTTACGCTGGGCCTGATGGTCTCTGTCGCCGCGCTATGGCTGGCACCCGTTCATCATTACGCCCTGCTTGCTGTCTGTTTCTTTACGGTGGGCTTTTTTGTCTTTGGTCCACAAATGTTGATTGGTCTGGCGGCGGTGGAATGCGGACACAAAGCGGCTGCAGGCTCAATCACTGGTTTTCTCGGCCTGTTCGCCTATCTGGGGGCAGCGCTGGCGGGCTGGCCTCTGTCGCTGGTCATTGAACGCTACGGCTGGTCGGGGATGTTCAGTTTGCTCTCGGTCGCCGCCGTACTTATGGGTTTACTGCTGATGCCGCTGCTGATGGCGGGCATCACCACCACTCTCAGTCAAAGGATAAAACAATGAAAATGACCCTTACCTCTACTCTGATTGCCTCCGCCGTTGCGCTGGCGACCTTATCGGGCGCCGCACACGCGAAAGGGCGTCTGGTGGTGTATTGCAGCGCCACCAACGAGATGTGCGAAGCGGAAACCAAAGCCTTTGGGGAAAAATATGACGTGAAAACGTCGTTTATTCGCAACGGCTCCGGCAGCACGCTGGCAAAGGTTGATGCCGAGAAGAAAAACCCGCAGGCTGACGTCTGGTACGGCGGCACGTTGGATCCACAATCTCAGGCCGGTGAAATGGGTCTGCTGCAGCCGTACAAATCCCCTAACCTGGAACAGGTCATGGAGAAATTCCGCGATCCGGCGAAAGTGAAAGGCAACCTCTCGTCAGCGGTCTACGTGGGGATCCTCGGTTTTGGCGTCAACACTCAACGTCTGAAAGAGAAAAACCTGCCGGTGCCGAAATGCTGGAAAGACCTGACCAAACCGGAATACAAAGGTGAAATTCAGATTGCCGATCCGCAAAGCTCCGGTACGGCCTACACCGCACTGGCCACTTTCGCCCAACTCTGGGGTGACGATCAGGCCTTTGATTACCTGAAACAACTGAACGCCAACGTCTCGCAGTACACCAAATCCGGTATTGCCCCGGCGCGTAACGCGGCTCGTGGCGAAACCGCCATCGGCATTGGCTTCCTGCATGACTACTCGCTGGAAAAAGAACAGGGCGCACCGCTGGAGCTGATCTCTCCGTGTGAAGGTACCGGTTATGAAATCGGCGGCGTCAGCATCCTGAAAGGGGCACGTAACCTCGACAACGCCAAACTGTTTGTCGATTGGGTACTGTCAAAAGACGCCCAGGAACTGGCGTGGAAGAAAGGCAAGTCCTATCAGATCCTGACCAATACCACCGCCGAAACCTCGCCGAACTCGCTGAAGCTCGACGACCTGAAGCTTATCAACTATGACATGGATAAATACGGTTCAACGGATGTCCGTAAAGCGTTGATCAATAAATGGGTCAGCGAAGTGAAGATGGGTAAATAAGCCCACACGATGACTTCCTGACGTTAAGGTTACGTAGGCCGGGTAAGGCAACGCCGCCCCCGGCAATCATCGTCACCCTGAATGCCGGATGGCGCTCACGCGTATCCGGCCTACTCGGGATTGAACACCGGAAAACGTATGTCACACACACTTGCACTCCATCCTGTGAAAAAGCGGGATGCGATATTCCTTTGGGTTTTACTCGGCTGGCTGGCATTCGTTCTGCTGCCGAGCTGGAGCCTGGATTACGGTCTGCTGGAGTCCACGAGCGATGAAATCCTCGAGGCCTACGGCTGGTCACGGTTCAATATCAGTTGGCTCTGGTATCTGCTGCCGAGCCTGCTGCTGGTACGCCCGTTCCACGAAGCGAGACGCGAACAGCGCAGCCGCCACACCCTCGATGCGGGCTGGGCGCTGTTGTGTATGGCGTTTATCGTCATCAGCGCTACCGTTGAAGGGCGCGGTTTAGGCTACGCCACTATCGTGCTGTTTGTCGCGCTGGGGGCGATCATGACGCTGGCGCTGACCCGCCTCGAATGGCTGGGCGGCGACCGGTTTGTGATCGGTTCGCTGGTCACTATCGTGGCGCTCATCGGCATCTTTATCGTCTGGCCGAGCATCGCCATTTTCATCCCAATGTTCACCAACGACGCCGGGGAGTTCGCGCCGCTGGCGTTTATGAATGTGCTGTCGCAGGCGCATATCATTCAGGTGATCCTCAACTCTATCGCCCTGTCGATTGCGGTAGGTATCGGCTGTACTTTCTTCGGTCTGGTACTGGCGATTTATACCACCCGCATCGCTCAGCGAAGCGCCATTATTGGGCGTATCTTTTCGATTCTGCCGATCGTCACACCGCCGTTTGTGGTGGGGCTTGGCGTCACGCTGATGATGGGACGTTCCGGCTATGTGACCGAATTAATGGTCGACTGGTTCGGGTTGACCAACACCAACTGGCTGTACGGATTTACCGGCATCTGGCTGGCACAGGTGCTGGCGTTTACCCCAATGGCGTTTATGATCCTCGACGGCGCGATCAAAACCATTCACCCGTCGCTGGAAGAAGCGTCATATACCCTGCGCGCCAGCCGCTGGCAGACGTTTAACGGCGTGTTTGTCCCACTGCTGAAACCGGCGCTGGCGAACGCCTTCCTGATTGTCATCGTGCAGTCGCTGGCCGACTTCAGTAACCCGTTGGTGCTCGGCGGGAACTTCGACGTGCTGGCAACGCAAATTTACTTCTACATCACCGGCTCACAGCTTGATTACCAGGCCGCCAGTACGCTGGGCGCGTTCCTGCTGCTGTTCTCGCTGCTGGTGTTCTGTGTACAGTACATGTGGATTGGCAAGCGCTCTTACGTCACCGTTTCCGGGAAATCGTACCGTGGCGACGTCCAGCCACTGCCGGTCACGCTGGTCTGGAGCGTGGTGGCTATTCTGGCGATATGGATTGCCTTTAACGCCCTGCTCTATGGCAGCATTTTCTACGGCAGCTTCACCGTGAACTGGGGCGTGGACTACACCCTGACGCTGGATAACTTCATCAAACTGTTTGGTCAGGGGATGAGTGACGGCGCATGGCCTTCGCTGCTCGATACCCTGTTGTATGCCGGGATTGCCGCGCCGATCACCGCCGCCTTCGGTCTGCTGATCGCCTGGATTGTGGTGCGCCAGCAGTTCAAAGGCAAAAAGACCATCGAGTTCACCACC
>NZ_JBFWLF010000209.1:0-8229 GCF_050252275.1 Citrobacter sp.
GCACGGCAACCCAGGTTGAGGGGATTCTGGAGCGGCTGCGCCTGGCCGGAATGCCAGAAGCAGATATTCGGCGTTTGACTGCAACGCGCAAAATTCAGACCCGCTTTATCCTTACTGCACCCATTGACGGAGTAATTACCGCTTTTGATTTACGTGCTGGCATGAACATCGCCAAAGATAACGTGGTCGCGAAAATTCAGGGGATAGATCCAGTATGGGTAACCGCTGCGGTGCCTGAATCCATCGCGTGGCTGATTAAAGACGCGTCGCCGTTTTCGCTGACCGTTCCGGCGCGTCCGGACAAGTCCTTCACCGTTCGCAAGTGGACGCTGTTGCCCAGCGCCGACGCCACCACCCGAACGCTGCAACTGCGCCTGGAAGTCGATAACCCCGACGAAGCGCTGAAACCGGGGATGAACGCTTATCTTAATCTGAAAACAGAAAGTGAGCCGATGTTGCTGATCCCGTCTAAAGCGCTGATCGATACCGGCAGCGAGCAGCGGGTGATCACGGTGGACGGTGAAGGGCGTTTTGTCCCTAAAGCCGTCTCTGTCTTCCAGGCCTCGCAGGGGGTAACGGCGATCCGTTCCGGGCTGGCTGAAGGTGAGAAGGTGGTTGCCAGCGGCCTGTTCCTGATTGATTCAGAAGCCAACATCTCGGGGGCGTTAGACCGGATGCGCGCGCAGCAACCGTCGGCGATGCCCGATCCTGCGGCCCATGCGCACTGAGGAGAACGCAGATGATTGAATGGATTATTCGCCGCTCGGTCGCTAACCGTTTTCTGGTGATTATTGGCGCGCTCTTTCTCAGCGTCTGGGGGACCTGGACCATCGTTAACACGCCGGTGGATGCGCTGCCCGACCTGTCCGACGTGCAGGTGATCGTCAAAACCAGCTACCCGGGACAGGCGCCGCAGATTGTCGAGAATCAGGTGACCTATCCGCTGACCACCACCATGCTGTCCGTACCCGGCGCAAAAACTGTGCGCGGTTTCTCGCAGTTTGGCGACTCGTATGTCTATGTCATTTTTGAAGATGGCACCGATCCGTACTGGGCGCGTTCTCGCGTGCTGGAATATCTCAACCAGGTGCAGGGTAAGCTCCCGGCGGGCGTCAGCGCGGAAATGGGGCCAGACGCCACCGGCGTGGGCTGGATCTTCGAGTATGCGTTGGTTGATCGCAGCGGTAAGCACGACCTGGCGGAACTGCGTTCGTTGCAGGACTGGTTTTTGAAATATGAGTTAAAAACTATCCCGAATGTGTCGGAAGTGGCCTCCGTGGGTGGTGTGGTGAAAGAGTATCAGGTGGTGATCGACCCAATGAAACTCGCTCAGTACGGCATCAACCTGTCGGAGGTGAAAGGTGCGCTGGATGCCTCTAACCAGGAGGCGGGCGGCTCATCGGTGGAACTGTCGGAAGCAGAATACATGGTCCGCGCCAGCGGGTATCTGCAAACGCTGGATGACTTCAATCATATCGTTCTGAAGTCAGGGGAAAACGGGGTACCCGTGTACCTGCGGGATGTGGCGAGAGTGCAGACAGGCCCGGAAATGCGCCGGGGGATTGCCGAACTTAACGGCGAGGGAGAGGTGGCTGGCGGGGTGGTTATCTTGCGCTCCGGTAAAAATGCGCGTGAGGTGATCTCGGCGGTTAAAAATAAACTCGAGACGCTGAAAAGTAGTCTGCCGGAAGGCGTGGAAGTGGTGACCACCTACGATCGCAGTCAGTTGATTGACCGCGCCATCGATAACCTCAGCTATAAGCTACTGGAAGAGTTTATCGTCGTGGCGCTGGTCTGCGCACTGTTTCTCTGGCACGTGCGTTCCGCACTGGTGGCGATCATCTCGCTGCCGCTGGGATTGTGTATCGCCTTTATCGTGATGCATTTTCAGGGGCTGAACGCCAACATTATGTCGCTTGGCGGGATCGCTATCGCCGTGGGGGCGATGGTGGATGCCGCCATTGTGATGATCGAAAATGCGCATAAACGGCTGGAAGAGTGGGAACACCAGCATCCGGGCGAAGTGCCAGATAACGAGACGCGCTGGACGGTGATCACCAATGCCTCTGTAGAGGTTGGTCCGGCGCTGTTCATCAGTTTGCTGATCATCACGCTCTCTTTTATTCCCATCTTTACTCTGGAAGGGCAGGAAGGACGCCTGTTCGGGCCGCTGGCGTTCACCAAAACGTATGCGATGGCGGGGGCGGCGTTTCTGGCGATCGTGGTGATCCCGATCCTAATGGGGCTGTGGATCCGCGGGAAAATTCCGGCGGAAAGCAGCAACCCGCTTAACCGCTTTTTGATCCGTATTTACCATCCGCTACTGCTGAAAGTATTGCACTGGCCGAAAGTCACGCTGCTGGTGGCGGGGCTCTCGATCCTGACGGTGGCCTGGCCGCTGAGTAAAGTGGGGGGCGAGTTCTTACCGCAGATTAACGAAGGCGATCTGTTGTACATGCCGTCCACGCTGCCGGGGATTTCGGCGGCAGAAGCGGCAAGCATGTTACAGAAAACCGATAAGCTGATCATGACCGTACCGGAAGTCGCCAGGGTCTTTGGCAAAACCGGGAAAGCGGAAACCGCCACGGATTCGGCACCGCTGGAGATGGTGGAAACCACGATTCAGCTCAAACCGCAGGATCAGTGGCGTCCGGGAATGACGATGGAAAAAATCATCGAGGAACTGGACAACACCGTTCGTCTGCCAGGGCTGGCAAACCTGTGGGTGCCGCCGATTCGTAACCGTATTGATATGCTCTCTACCGGGATTAAGAGTCCGATTGGGATTAAAGTCTCTGGTAACGTACTGGCCGATATCGACGCGATGGCCGAGCAGATTGAAGAGGTTGCCCGCACCGTCCCTGGCGTAACATCTGCGCTCGCTGAGCGTCTGCAAGGTGGTCGCTATCTCAACATCGATATCAACCATGAGAAAGCAGCCCGCTACGGCATGACGGTGGGTGACGTGCAGTTGTTTATTACCTCTGCCGTCGGTGGGGCGATGGTTGGGGAGACCGTTGAGGGGATTGCCCGTTATCCGATCAATCTGCGTTATCCGCAGAGCTTCCGGGACAGCCCGCAGGCGCTGCGCCAGTTACCAATCCTGACGCCGATGAAGCAACAAATTACGCTGGGGGATGTCGCCACAATCAACATCACGCCGGGGCCCTCGATGCTAAAAACGGAGAACGCACGGCCCACCAGTTGGATCTACATTGATGCGCGCGACAGGGATATGGTCTCTGTGGTTAACGATCTGAAACAGGCGATTGCCGATAACGTTCAGTTGAAGCCCGGTACCAGCGTCGCGTTTTCTGGTCAGTTTGAATTGCTGGAGCGGGCGAACCATAAGCTGAAGCTGATGGTGCCCATGACGCTGATGATCATCTTCGTCCTGTTGTATCTGGCGTTCCGCCGGGTCGGAGAAGCGCTGCTGATCATCACCAGCGTGCCGTTTGCGCTGGTGGGTGGGATTTGGTTCCTGTACTGGATGGGATTTCATCTGTCGGTGGCGACGGGAACCGGGTTTATCGCTCTGGCGGGGGTCGCTGCGGAATTTGGCGTGGTCATGCTGATGTACCTGCGCCATGCCATTGAGGCCGATCCTTCACTGGACAACCCGCAGACGTTCAGCGCAGAGAAACTGGATGACGCGTTGTATCACGGGGCGGTGCTACGGGTACGACCCAAAGCGATGACCGTAGCGGTGATCATTGCCGGTCTTCTGCCGATTTTGTGGGGGACAGGAGCCGGTTCGGAAGTGATGAGCCGGATTGCTGCGCCCATGATCGGCGGTATGATTACGGCGCCGCTACTGTCACTGTTTATTATCCCTGCGGCTTATAAGTTGATGTGGATACATCGTCACCGTAAAATATCCCGTTAACATCTTCATCATCCGGCCTGCTGAAATGAAGCGGGCCGGAAAAATCATTTTAACGGTGATTTTTCATTCTTTCTGACATATTCTGCAATACTGTAAAATGCTTTTTCTGATGATAAGCGTTATCCCTTTCTGAATCTCCCGTTATTGCTATTCGTTCCCTCTGATATTTAATTTTGCCGTTACCTCTCAGCGGGTTGTGCATAAAAAGCACAACCCGCATCCTTGTGTTGCAAATAGTGTAAACATCAGTTTTATATTTCAGGATCGTGCAGTTAATCGCATTTTATTCATTTTTGTTATCAAGTTTTCGTTAAGTTCATTCTCTTTTACGCATAATGCGGGCCACTTTTACACTTCACTGAATGTTTTTACATATCAATTAATCAGTAAAAATAGTCAAAAACTTAATATCATGCGAAATATCTGAAAGGTAATCCCTTATGGTAATCAAAAAACCATCTGCGGGAGCCAGTTTTAGCCTTTTATCATTAAACACGAATGAGAAGTATCTGAAATATAAAATAAGGATTTTACTATGGGATTTGGGATGGCAAAGGACAATAAATTTGAGATCGTGGCCATTATTCGCGAAGAGCTTCTCAGGAAAACGAAGGTAGAACTGAAATTTAAAGACACCAGCGTGGTCACTCAATTAGAAAAGGTTGACTTCGACTACTTCGTGATTACCAACAACAGCAACATCCCACTCTCTTCAATCCAGTCTTTTATCTTGCACAGCGACAGCGGCATTATCCGGTTCAATGCCCGGTTCAGTCAGTCGCTGACCGATAAACTGGAGTGCGGACTGGCGTATCGCATACCTGAAGTGATCTTATTGGTTCAGCGCCGCCAGCATCAGCGTTTCTCCTTTTTAAAGGGGTATCATTTCTACTGTTCTGGACGCTATAAAAATGGTGAGAATTACTTGCTGCAGATTAAGAATATCTCTCGCGGCGGTTGCGCGCTGATCTCACAGAAAATAAACACCCGCTTTCTTTATAAAAATGCGCTGATTAAAGGGGCATCTCTGGATTTTGAACAGTTTGGTCGTTTGCATTGCGATCTCCGGGTCGTCAACGTTGTTGCTATCAACGAATTTGATGAAAACAATCAGCTTTATTCCTGTCAGCAGATCTCCTGCAAGTTCGAATTCAAACATCCACGCGACGCGTTGGATGTCGAAAAGGTCATTATTCATTTTTTGATGAGTAATAAATTAAAAAGTTTATAAAGGAAGGTGAACTTTATGTTGATGTGTGGAAATGAAGATTTTGTCGGTAGCAGTGTCTCAACGTATTTAAAAAGTAAAAATGCTGAGGTGACGGACGTCCCCTGGCAGGTGATGGTAGATTACTCTGCACGCTATCGCCATCGGATGATGATTTTTAATATCATCAGCCACGAACAGTCCTACGCTGATTTTGTCAGCTATTTAAATAAGAACCGCTTTAAAGTTTACGATAATGCCGTGGTGGTGATTGCCGATGACCGTCTGGCGAAATTGTGCATTGAGTTACTGTATGTCGAAAAAGTGATTGTGCTGACCGATAAATCACCGCTGCGTGATTTTGGCCGACTGACGACCCTGACGGGGGAGTGCTGGAATCCCCGCTTATTCCGTTCACAAAAACGGCTGAGCGATCGTGAACAGCAAATCCTCAGTTTGCTGGTGAGTGGATATTCACCAAATGAAATCTCGGATCTGATCAGTGTGAGCTATAAAACGATACAGACGCATAAAATGCGAATCATCACGAAGCTGGGTCTGGCCCATTCGACTGAACTGAATAAACTGATCGTCAGATTCAACCATCCGTTCTCTTTTTTATCCTGAGTTTATCATCAGCCTGATGGCGCTTCGCTTATCAGGCCTACAGCTATCCTGAACAACGTAGGCCAGGTGAGGCATTGCCTTCACCCGGCCTGATTCCCTCAGCGGTTGTCAGAACGACTTTTTAAAGCCAATGGAGGCATTGACTGGCGCTTCCACCTGCGATTTATGCCCGCCGTTGTTGAACTGCGTTCCCAGTTCGCCGTACACCTGCAGATCGCGGTCGATGCTCCAGCTCAGACCTGCGGCCACTTCGGTACTGGAGTACTGCTGCGAAGATTCCAGCGTTGTGGTGGCAACCGCATTGCTGAAGTGGGTTTTGTCTTTTGACCCCAGTCCCTGCCACAGGTTGACGCGACCATATGGCTGAATCTTACCGTGACGGGTGTCATAGTCAGCTTTCAGTCGCAGCCCGACACGGGCGGTAAAGGCATCGGCAGTATCGAGTCTGACCTTCGTCTTCGTCGCGCCGCCCAGTGTGCTGTCATCAAAATCGCTGTACTGATAGATCAGCTGTGCCTGGGGTTCCAGACTCCATGCGCTTGCTCCTAAGCGGAACGCTTTGCCGATCTCCGTCGAGGCGGTCAGCGTATGGCCTTTCACGGTATGGGAACCCTTGTTTCCGGATGCCGACAGGCGAGCGTCATGGTTACCGTATTGCAGGACGTTATCCACATACATGCCATCGGTGGAGAACCAGGTAGCATAACCGCCCACGTAAAACGCGTTGTCATCGATGTTACCGCCTTTACCCGCGCTACCCGCGTGGCTGCCTTTGACGCTGCTGTCGATATCCAGAATGCTGGTGTAGACACCAGCTTTCCAGCTGGTATCCGCGTAAAGGTCAACCCCTGCCTGAATCCCCATCGTATGGCTGGTGGTCTGCGTGCCGGTGATGTCGTCCAGTTTGGTTTTAGCGGAGTAGCCAATCATTCTCGCCCATGCACGGTGGTCTTCATCGAGACCCGGTCGTACGTCGTCCCCCATTCGCTGGTGCATATTGCCTAACAGGCTCAGGTCGCCCTGACGCACTACGCTGGCGAGACCGGAGTAGAGCATGGTTTCCGGGCGGTATTCACTGCGCAGGTACCAGTTTTCGCCCAGGCCTTTCGCGTTGCCGGCATACAACTGGTATTCAAACGCCCCGGCAGACATCCGGTTATTCGCCAGATAGAAGCCGTCACGCGTGGATTGTGCCGTGGTGGTGGCGCCGTTTTTCGCCGTCACCACTTCGATCCCGTCTCCCACCGTCGGCGCACCCAGCCCTGAACCGTCTACTTTCAGCAGCGTGCTGCCGCTGACCTTACCGCCATCGATCACCAGTCGGTCCGCAATGCCCTGACCGCCGCTGTTCTGCGCTGCGGCTAATTCAAGCGTCCCGTTTTTGCCGCTGTAATCGCCTTTCACCGTCAACGCGGAACCGATCGCCGCCCCCGTCAGCGACACATTGCCGCCGTTGGTTAATCCGGCGACCGTCTGGTCGTAACCTTGCGTTTTCAGCGTGGTTTCGCTCGCCACAATGTGATGGGACGCTGCGCTCAACGTATTGGCGCCACCGGCCTGCAGAACCCCGTTGGCGACAAGCGTTGCGCCTTTGTAGCTGTTCGCGCCTTCCAGCGTGGTGATGCCGCTACCGGTGTGGTGGAGCTGTCCTTCGCCGCTGATATTGCCGCTCAGGGTGTAGCTGTTGCAGCGTTTCACATCCAGTATGCCGTCAGCGATGATATCGCCCTGTACGCTGCCGATCTCACCGCCATTACCCAACTGCAACGTGCCCTGTACGACGTGAGTGCCGCCAGTGTAGGAGGTGTCGAGTGTGAGCATGAGCGTACCCTGACCGGTTTTCGTTAACTGGCCGCTGCCTTCAACGTCGGTCAATAGTTCGACGTTGAAGCCGTTGGTGTCGAAGGTCCCGCCGCCGGATTCCAGCGTCACCTGGCGGGCGGTATTAAACGCATCGTCATACTTCAGCGTGCCGCCGTTAAAGGTGATCCCGGTATTGGCTGCGCCGAGGTTTTTATCGCCGGAAACCTGTAGTGTCCCTGCCGTAATCGTTGTACCGCCGCTGTAGCTGTTCTCGCCGGTCAGGATCAGCGTGCCGAGGTCGCTCTTATTGACGCCACCGGCGCCGCGGATCTCACTGTCGATGGTGGCGATATACCCTGCGCCATCGACGGTGCCGTCGCCGACGCGAATCAGCGTATTGGCGGTGTTGGTGGTGATGGCATCGCCCGCTACGCGGTAGCCATCGGTGGCAAACTGCGCGCCGCTGATGATCACATCGCCCAGACTGTTATCCACGGTGACATTGCCTGCCACCCCCTGGAAAACGGCGAACGCGGCATCGGTGAACGGGGCGTTCAGCGCGCCTTCTGGCGTGGATTCATCGGTGGTCCAGTTATCGTTGCCGTGGCTGGATTGCCAGATACCATCGCCGCCGTTGATCACGCCGTTGTTTTTCAGTTCGCCATTTTCACCGCCGGTGCCGTCCCAGAAGCGCAGGGTCAGACCG
>NZ_JBFWLF010000210.1:0-8217 GCF_050252275.1 Citrobacter sp.
AGCAATACCTGGTTAATCCGCGTATTTTTAATGACCGTATCCACCGGTTTGCCAATCACCTGCGAGGCCATCAGGCCAAATATGTTCTCGGCGGATTTATTGAAGATCTGGATCTCGTTATTTTCGTTGGTGACGATGATCCCTTCCGTAATTGAGGAGAGAATGATCTCCAGTCGCGCCATATCCTGCTGCTTGCGACGGGTCGTCTCCACGATTGCCATCGCTTCGCGTAGCGCGCTGTTCACCGATTCCAGACCATTTTCGATCAGAATCCCGTGCATCTCATAGTGTTCCGCCGTGTCTGAAACCGGTAATCCTCCCGCCACCGTCTGGAAATTACGTGCACGGCATTTTTTGAGTTTATCGACCATATCGGCGTGCGACAGGAAGATAAATTCTTCGATCTCCACGTCCAGTGCGGTTGCCACCAGATTTACGTCAGATAAATAGTTCTGATAATTAAAAAAGGCGATTTTATGCGGATGTTTTTTCAGTGGCGTGAGCGACTTAAGCAAATCCAGCGCGGACATGAGAATACGTACTACCGGAATTTTGGTTACGCGATCGATATAGTCCGCCGTACCGCCACGGCTGATAATGATGTCATAAAAATCAGGGTCGAGATTTCGCGCAATCCCCGCGGCTTTTTCCAGGCTTCCGTGAAAAACATGGCAGTTAAAAATACCGGCGCACTGCTCAGTCACCACGGCTGCCAGTGCCGGATAGGGGGTTATTAAGGCCAGATTCGGTAACGTTTTATGTGACATAAATCACCATGGAAAATTTGTGGCTATCACAAACCAATATCACAACTGTTATGAATTTCAAAATTGAAAGCCATTTTTCTTTCTCTCAGATAAATAGCAAAATGCAATAAATCTATTTGTTTCATTTGGTTAGATTAAATACTTCCGATTTATTCATTCCTGGCACACATATTGGATTAGACAATCTATAAGGCAAGCGGCCTTGTGCTTTATCTACTAAAAAGTGAGGGAAGGAATGAACAAACAGTCTGGTGTATTAAGCGGTGTTCGTGTGCTGGATTTAACCCGGGTGCTGGCTGGCCCTTATTGCGGAATGATGCTGGCGGATTTTGGCGCGGATGTGATTAAAATCGAATTGCCGGGGAAAGGGGATGATTCACGGGCCAACGCGCCGCAAATTAATGGCGAAAGCGCCTACTTTATGAATTTAAACCGCAATAAGCGCGGAATGACGCTGAATCTTAAATCTGAAGAAGGTCGGCAGATATTTCTCGATTTAGTTCGCGACAGCGATGTGGTTCTGGAAAACTACCGTCCGGGTGTGATGGAAAAACTGGGACTTGGCTATGAGGATTTGCGTAAGGTGAATCCGGCGATTATTTACGGCGCCGTTTCCGGCTTTGGTCATACCGGCCCGTATTCGAAACGCGCGGGTTACGACATCATCGGCCAGGCCATGAGCGGACTGATGAGCACCACCGGTTGGCCTGATACGCCGCCTACGCGCACCGGGACAGCTATTGCGGATGTGGTCGGAGGGATGAGTTGCGCCATTGGCGTGCTTGCCGCTTACGTCAATCGCCTGAAAACCGGTGTCGGCGAAAAAGTGGATATTGCGCTGGTCGATTCGATGGTGTCGTCGCTGGAAATTATCAACATTATTTACCTTAATACAGGACGTATTCCGACGCCTATTGGTAACCGCTATGAAGCGATTTATCCGTATGACTCTTTCCAGGCGCGTGACGGTTACGTCATTATTGCCTGCGGCAACGACAAATTATATGGCCTGCTGAAAAACGTTCTGCAAATCAGCGCGCTGGAAGATGAGAAATTTAAATCTAACCTCGACCGCGTTGCTCATCACGCCGAGCTGAAAGACATTATCGAATGCTGGACCCGCGATTTAGATATCGACACCATCGTGTCGATGCTACTGGATGCCGGTATACCTTCTGCGCCGATCAATACCATCGACCGTGTGACGCAGGATCCGCATATTGCTGGTGCCCGCGAAATGTTTGTCGATATTGAACACCCCGTCGCCGGGAAAATTACCATGACCGGCAATCAGGTTAAATTCACGAACAACAAGGCGACCATCAGAATGCCTGCGCCCACGCTTGGTCAACATAATTACGAAGTGCTTAAAGAACGTCTGGGCTATTCAGATGAAAAAATTGAGCAGCTTATTCGTTCCGGCGTTCTGTAAGGGGTTCTGCCATGTCGACATTTATCCAGATTACTGAAGTCGGGCCAAGAGATGGTTTTCAGAACATCAAAGCGTTTATTCCTACCGATTTAAAAATAAAAATTATCGATCGTCTGGTCGAGTCGGGGATCGGCGCGATGGAAATCACCTCGATGGTTAGTCCTAAGGCGATTCCACAAATGAGCGATGCCCGTGAGGTTATTCAGCATGTTCTGAACACGCATCCGCATATTATTCCGTCAGTGTTAGTACCGAACGTGAAGGGGGCCAGTCTCGCCAGTGAGGCCGGCATTAAAAATATTAACTATGTGGTTTCGGTCAGTCCGGCGCATAACAAGGCCAACATTAACCGGACGCATGCCGAGTCGCTGGAGGATCTTTATAAAATTCGCCACACGTTCCCGGATATGACTATTACGCTGTCGCTGGCGACGGTATTTGGCTGCCCGTTTATTGGCGAGACCAGTCGTGAAACGCTGATGGATATGATCAAGTTTGCCGATGATCTCGGGATTTCGGCGGTAACCCTGTGCGACACCATCGGCGTCGCCAATCCGACTCAGACATTATCTGTACTGCGCGGGATCCAGCAGAAATTCCCCAAAATGGACATTGGTTTGCATCTGCATAACACCCACGGTATGGCGCTGGCCTGTATGTTTGCTGGCGTTCAGTCGGGCATTACGCGCTTTGAGACCGCCGTCGGTGGACTGGGCGGGTGCCCGTTTGCGCCTGGGGCCGCCGGTAATGCCGCCACCGAGGATGCGGTGAATATGTTTAACCGAATGGGGTTCGACACCGGTATCTCACTGCCTGACCTGCTGGATATCGCAAACCTGATCCGCAGCACGATTGAACCGACGTTGTTGAGCAGTCTTTCGCGAGCCAGAACCTACAGTGAATTTGATTTTTGCAGCGAAAAAATCTGACCTCTGATACGGAAACAGACATGATGAATAATAATATCGGGAAGCCGAAGATGACCCATTATAGATGGTGGGTCATGAGTTTTATCTTTGTAACCTACACCGTAGCTAACGCCGACCGCGCAAATATCGGCTTTGCTATTCCGTTTATTCAGGAAGAATTTCAAATCTCAAATACCATGGCAGGACTGTTAATCAGCCTGTTCTTTGCCGGCTATGCGTTTTTTCAAATTCCTGCCGGGTACTTGATTAAGAAGTTTGGCATGCGTAATGCATTTGCAATGGGGATGTTATTAACCTCCGTGTTTACGGGGTTGATGGGGATGGTGAATAACATTTTCCTGCTGAAGATCCTGCGTTTTATGGTGGGCGTCTGTGAGTCACCGGTGGTTATTGGCTCGACGGTGACTATCAACCAGTGGTTTCCCCCGAAGGAAAAAGGGACGGCAACCGGGCTGTTTCTGGCAGGATCCAAGTTTGGTCCACTGATCGTCCCGCCGCTGTGCGCCTGGATCATCACCGTCTGGGGATGGCGCTATATCTTTGTCTTCTTTGCCATTCCGGGCTTGCTGTTGGCGATCTTCTGGTATCTGATGGTTCGCAATAAGCCGGAAGAGAGCCGCTTCGTGAATGAGCAAGAGGTCGCTTACATCCGCGAAGAACAGCTTCCGGCGACGACTCAGGAAGCCGCCGCACCGGCCGTTCCTGAGTTCAATTACTGCTGGCTCGACAAGCTAATTCGCACAAAGCAGGTTGAAGAACTCTCCTGTTCAAAACAGGTCTTCCGCTGCTGGGATATTTATGGCGTCGCGCTGGGATACTTCTCGATGGTGGGGATTGTCAGCGTGCTGATGTCATGGCTGCCCAAGTATCTGATCACCGAACGCGGATTCGATCTGACGAGTTCTGCCGCACTGGCAGCCGCACCGTTTCTCGGGACGGTCATGGGCAACTTTATTGGCGGCGTGCTCTCTGACCGGGTGCTGAACAAGCGTCGTAAACCGCTGATGTTGCTCAGCGCCGGGGCGACGATCTTCACCATGTACTCACTGGTTTATGCGCCAGAAAGCAAAATCGTTCTGTCGCTGATGCTGTTCCTGCTGGGGCTGATGCTGTCGCTGGGCTATTCGGCTTACTCGGTCTACGCGATGGGGCGGGCGAATAAAGACATTTATCCGATCGCTTACAGCGTAATCAACATGGGCGGGCAACTGGGTGGTATGTGTATGCCGCTGATTGTGGGTATTATTCTGGATGCTTACAACTGGGATGCGGTATTCATGGCGATGACCGGATTCTGTGTGCTGTGCTTTATTCTGGTCTCCACGGTCATTGAACCGTTGTCGAAAAATATGAAGGTCAACTACCGGTAACCCGTGTGGTGATGTGCGGGTAAGCGCGTGGGCTGCTTACCCGCACGTTGAACGGCGCATCTGTAGGCGCTATCGCGTCAGGTCAATGAAAGGTATGAAACGGCACGGGCTGACTACAACTTTCCTGTTATGGAGCGCGGCCGCAGAGTTCACAAAAATTAGTGTTACCCCTCCTGTTCGTCATCGTTTTATCCGGGCGGCCTGCATAACTGTGTTTGCGCAAAGGTGATGATGTATGGTTGATCGAATGTGCGTTCCGCCACTGGCTTCACGACGGGTGAAGCGAACTCAAATTCGCTCACGCGATAAATGGGTTGAAACGGATCTGTTTGTTGAGCAGGGCGTCAGGTATTTCTTTCATGTCACCGGAAAGTGGTGCGATATGGGGCATTATTGTGACGCGAACGGTTACACCGTCGGCTATTTGAATTTTGCCCGACTCTGGCTGCGTTGCCGCCACGAATCTGCGACCTGGTTTACCCTAATTGGTACTATTGATAAATCAACCGATACCATGTTTGTGATTGGCGACGGCACCCGGCTCAATAATGGCTGGATTGCGCCCCGCAGCGGTGAGTTAGTGGTGTTTGCAAATGATATGTCGGGGATGTACTGGAATAACTTTGGTTCCGTCGTGCTGGAAGTGTGGCGATGAAAAGTAAAGTCAATATCACCCGCGGATGACAGGCATGTCTGGTGGCGTAAAATTTAGTGTACAAAAGCAGTCGGTATTTGTGCGCTTCATCAGATTCTTACCAAAAGCTGGCAAAATTCAGCTTTTAAAATTGATCCATGTCAATTGATGCGCACTTAATTTGCGTCGTTAAAAAATGTCCTTATTTACGACTTGTTTACCTTTATTGCGTTTATGGTGGCGGTGGTAAGACGTCTGATAACAAAGAAAAGAAGTGACGTTAGCGAAAATTATTGAAAGAGATCGTCGTAACTCTCTCTAAAAAAGCCAGTTATTGCCTTCAAAGTAAACATTTATCCTGGAAGTAACTTATTGGCGCATAGGAATTTTCAATAATCGTGGTGAATGTTTTGCCGGAAGCGCAGGGGCTGAAATGCACTGAATTAATCAGAACATGTAAATAAACCCTGACATCATTAGCCTGCTACGGGCTATCTTTCACTTGAAACAGCGTTCCATTTTAAGGCGTTTTCTTAACATTTCTATCACCCGGCTGCTGAAATTTTGTACGTTGACTTGTTATTCGACCAACTGCATATTCCTCCCCAGTTAAGACGACATAGCCTTCAGGAGCCGACGATGCCTTCCCGCGATTATCCCGATACCCGTAAAGCCAGGGGAACCCGTTCTAAAGATATGGTGCTGTTAAGCGCCCGTGTTGAGACTACGCTATGGGACTACGTTCGGGCGTTGGCGTTAGAAACGCGTAAAAGCAAACAGGACATTATTGCCGAAGCGCTCATGCTGCATCGCACCGCCAATGAAGGCGGCCGTGAATAAGTGCGGGCGGATTTTACAGGATGATGTTTTTACCTCTCTGGCGCGCCATGGCGTGTATTACCGTCACCGCATTAGGACTGACCCTGGTCGTGACAACCGTCTCGCTCATGACGTGGGAACTCAGCGTAACGCTCTTTCCCTGGTCAACCGCGACAACCAGTAAAATCGTCACGGCTTCGCTGCTTTACGAATTACTGGAGTGGATCCACCAGGTCCCCCGCATTATGGTCAGCGCATGTCTTTGATGCGGCACGCCAACAAACGCTTTTGTTTATAGAATTGCAGGGCGCTGATCGTCGCGGCGATAAATAACGCCAGCGCGCCGCACAGCGTGGCATCGGTAATCGCCTGCGTGCCACTGCCTAACAGCGTGGTTAACAGCGGACCCAGAATCTGGCCGATACCGTAGGTCAGCGTCACAAACCCGAGCAGGTTGAGGTTTCCCGGCACAATAAGCTGTCGCGCGAGGGTCATGACCAGCGAGGTGGTGCCCATAAACGTTGCGCCGAACCCCACGCTGCTCAGTACCAGCAACAGCGGAGAGCCGCTGGCCAGCGTCAGGATCACACAGGCCCCCTGAATCACCAGGTTTGCCGTCAGGCATTGCAGCACTCCCCAGCGTTTCGCGGCCCACAGCCAGGCGAAGCAGCCCGGCACAATTGAGACACCGACCAACGTCCACAGATGAACCGTCAGCAGTGGAGAACCCGCCCCTTTCGCCATAAGCGGTAAATAGGTGGCAACGATGATGTAACCGAATCCTGCCAGTCCGTAGAGCAGCGCCAGTAGCCACCAGCGCATCGGCTGCGGGTCACTTTTTGCCTGGGTGGCGGCAGGCAGCGTGTGGGCGTGGGACGGAAGCAGCAGCACCAGCAACATCGCCAGGACGGCCGAGAAGGCCACCGCCCCGATCCACAGCGCGTGGGAGGAGAGCGCAAAGTGCAGACCAGCAATCACGTACTCGTTACCCAGCGCAATCCCGACGCCGACGCCAGAAAACAGCGAGGCAATGACAAAAGGATTGCGGGTATGTTGCAGCACCAGCGTGGAGCCAAAGATCAGCATCCCGGCGCTGGCGACTCCCGCCAAAAAGCGCACCAGCATCACCACCATGGGATTGGAGAATAGCGCCATCGCGAGGATCAGTGCGCCGGTCGCCACCGCTGAACTCAACAGCATAGGGCGTAAACGTCCCGGCAGATGAAAAAGCCCGAACGAGAACAACAGGCTGCCGACCAGGTATCCCGCATAGTTGACGCTGGCTATCCACGACAGTTCGGAAAACGTGAAGCGCCCCTCAGCCAGCAGTACGGGCAGCATTGGGGTATAGAGAAAACGGCCAATTCCCATGCCCAGCGCGAGGACCATCATCCCGAAAAGGGCGGTGCGCAGTGAATACCGGTCTGCGATGTGCGGTTGCTGGCTCATGCCGTACCCATTGTTATTTGTCGTGAGCGAAATGCGAGAGTAACAAATTTATAACAAATGGGTAAGGCGATGGCGGTATTATTGTGCGCTCTCAGACGTGAAGCGGTAAAACAGGTTGGGCTCTGCCACGATAAACAGCGTCCCCTGGTTATCCATCGCGATCCCTTCAGCCTGCTGTATGGTGTGCGCCAACCCGTGGTGACCTTCGGTTAGCGGCATGACGCCGAGAACGTTGCCGTCGGTTCTGACCTCTTTGAGCACTCGTGATTCGTGAGATAGGATCAGCAGGCTGTTCCGCTGCGGATTAAACTCCGCGCCTGAAATATCCTGCACACCTAGCTGTTGTTGCAGCGCATGGTCTTTACTGATGGTCAGATTGTCATTATTGAGCAGCCCCGTCACTTTATAGATCCCAATCGGTCTCTTTTCTTTAAAAAACCAGAATGTCTCTTTTTCACGTGACCAGGCGAGGCCCTCAAAACCGTCGTTGGTCGGGGTTTCATACAGATTAAGCGTTAACTTTTTGATGATGTTGACCTGTGACTGCGCATTGAGGGTAATCACGTAGATGGAATAGTCACTTTCATCGCTGATGACAAATGTGTCGTTACCAATGAACTCGATCGTCTCCAGATCGCGAATAAAATCGAGTGGGATGGTACGCAGCAGTTGACCCTGGCGGGTTAATTCAATAATCGCGGCGGGTTTATTGATTGTGCTGAACAACGTATTCGTTTTATCGGACCAGGTGAGTGAGGAGACATTTTTTTTCACGCCCGCGATCTGTTTAGCGTCTATCGTCGCGCGATAATCGGCA
>NZ_JBFWLF010000211.1:0-8215 GCF_050252275.1 Citrobacter sp.
ACAGGATTGTTTCTTTTTCTTTCACCTGCCTGCGGCCTGATCATTCGTTTTATGGTGGGTTACGGTAAGCGTTAATTTGCACGGCAATAAATCATTATTATTGATGATTGCCATTTTTATATTGGGTTGTCGCGTCCTGTGGGAAAGTGCCAGCCAACTGGCACTTCCGTTGTCAGCCCCCCCCGAAACGACCCGGTTAATCCTCTGTTCTTCCGTTCGCGCCTTACTCGGCGACTGACCACTCCTGTGGATAGCGTGCGGGAACGAAACGCACTGTGAGCGCCATCAGTCCGGCGATACAGAGGGCATGGAACGTCCAGTCAAGCCAGTAATTGCCGCTCAGACTGCGCAAGAGACCAGAGAGCCAGGGAGAGAGGCCAGCAATAATAAAACCAATCCCCTGCATGAAAGCGACTAATTTACCGGAGATTACCGGATGTCGGGCATGGTCGAGCGCCAGCACCAGACATAAAGGAAACGCGCCGCCCAGGCCGATACCGCACACCACCGCCCACAGAATCGGCAATTGCGCAGGCCAGAGGATAAAACCACAAAAGCCGAGCATCTGTAGCGCCAGCGTGAAAAGCAGCAATTTACGGCGATCCTGATGATGCGCGAGCATAGGCAATATGAGCGCTCCCGCCGTTTGACCGACGGTCATCAGCGCCAGCAGCGTACCGCTGAACTGTGCACTTTTGCCCAGTTGAATATAGTACGGCGGCAGCCAGGCAATCAGACTGCCGTAACCGCCATTGATCACGCCAAAATAAAGCCCCAGCGTCCAGGCACGCGGATTGAGGACGACGCGCACGGCGGCACCTTTCGGGTGAGTGATCGGCATCTCTGCGGAGCGGCGTTGTGCTAGCCAGCCAACCAGAGCAATCAGCGCGGGCAAGGCCCACCATGCCAGCGAGCGATGCCAGAGTTCGCTGTGTTGCGCGATCCACGGCGTCAGCGCCGCCCCGAGTCCCCCGCCCCCCATCAATGCGGCCGACCAGAGTCCCATCACCTGCGGCATGCGGCGATGAAAAAGACGCTTAATCACCGTGGGCATCACCACCTGAATAATCCCAATGCCAATGCCACCCAGCAGAGCGCTGCTGAGCAGCACAATGCTGTGCGGCGCCAGTTCACGAAGCAACGCGCCGGTCATCACCATCAACAAACTCAAGGTGACACTGACATGCTCGCTGATATGGCGATTGATCCACCCGCCAGCTAGCGCCAACGCGCCCATGGCGATCATCGGTAGCGCCGTGAGCAGCGACGCCACGGCAAAGCTCATGCCGCTGTCGGCGCGTAGCTGTGGCAGAAGCGGGCCGACAGAAGTCAGCAACGGACGCATGTTCAGGCCTATCAGCACCAGAACCAGCAGCATCAGGCCAACGCGGGGAGTTTTGTTCATGACTGTTTTTCAGCCCAGCGTTGATACACCGCCAGACCGTTAGGCTGCGGAAGATGATGAACGGGCAGGGTTTGCTGCTCGAGAGGCTGCTGTAGTTGCTGATAAATGGCAGCCGTAGAAAGACGGAACGTTTCGCCGTCGCCATTGCTGTTGGCGAACCAGACCTCTTTCACCCCGGTGAGATACATCGCGCTAAGGCACATTGGGCACGGTTGTCCGCTGGCGTAAACCACGCATTCGCGGAGCGCTGCACTGCCTGAATGGGCAGCAATCGCCCGAATGGCATTGAGTTCCGCATGCCCGGTGGGATCATCATCCAGGTGCAGTGTATTGACGGCTTCGGCGATCGCGACGCCGTTGCGGACAATGACCGCGCCAAACGGGCGTCCACCCTGTTCAACGTTACGGGCCGCCAGGGCCAACGCCTGTTGCAGATAGTTATCATGTGCAGACATGCTTTACTCCTGTGAGCAAATAAAAGAAGAACGATACGCCTGCGCGTACCGTTCTGATGGATTAAAAAGGCTTCGTTGGCAAGTACTTACCATCCAGAGTAATCACGGCGCGCTCGCCACCTTCTGGATCCGCCACTTTTTTTACATCCAGCCTGAAATTTATGGCGCTGATAATGCCGTCGCCAAATTTTTCGTGGACCAGCGCTTTTAGCGTGGTGCCGTAAACCTGCAACATCTCATAGAAGCGGTACATCGTCGGGTCTGTCGGTACGCGATCGTCAATACTGCCGCGCAGGGGAATGGTCTGTAACAACAGGACTGCATCGCTGTCGAGGGCCAGCTTCTCGTCGATGAGGCGCGCAGCATCGGCCGGGAGGGCATGTTGACCGAGCAGCGCGGCGGTGACAAAGGCTTCGGATAAGCCGGTACCGTCCGCAAGCTGGGCAAATGTGAGATCCTTTTTGGCTTTGCTCAGCAGGATCTGGTCAGCCAGGACCAGGCGAATATCACGGTTAATTTGCGACTGAATCATGATGAATCCTCATTGATACGTTAAAAAATAGCTCAGGCTGCGGATGGCTGGCGGTAAGGCATCGCGCAGGTGTCTGGGTTTTTCGCCAAAGAGACGAACTGTCTGCTGGCACCGTCGTAAGCGGCAATCTCTGCACTTTCGATGTCGTAAACCCAGCCGTGTAGCGCGATGCGCCCCTCTTCGAGCGCGAGGCGCACGGAGGGATGGGTCTGGATGTTGGCGAGTTGCGCGATGACGTTTTCACGCACCATTGAGGCCGTTTTCTCAGCCAAAGAGGTGTGCATTCGTGACTCGTTAACGACGCGAGCGGAGTCCGCATAACGCAACCAGTGGTTGACGGCAGGCATATGATCCAGGCAGTGACAGCCGGCAATGGCGGTCATCGCACCGCAGTCTGAGTGTCCGCAGATCACAATGTCGCTGACGCGAAGCGCAGAGACGGCGTATTCCACCGAGGCGGTTACCCCGCCGGGCTCCGGCCCGTATGACGGCACAATATTTCCGGCGTTGCGGATCACGAACAGATCGCCAGGCTCGCGCTGCGTGACCAGTTCGGGAACCAGGCGGCTGTCCGAACAGGAGATGAATAACGCCCGGGGATTTTGCTGGGTGGCAAGGCGTCTGAACAATTCCGCGCGTTCAGGAAAGACCTTGCGCTGAAACTTCAGGAAGCCATCAATAATCTCTTTCACGAATAATCCTCTGTCTCGCTATGCGATGGACACAGGCTACGCACTTCATGTCATAAGATAAAAGACTCATTTATAATGGAGGCTATTGGAAAATCTTATGGGTAAAGGCGATGCTGGATCGACACACTCACTATTTTCTTGCCGTCGCGGAACATCACGGATTCACTCGTGCAGCGGCGGCGCTGCACGTTTCGCAACCGGCGCTTTCACAGCAAATCCGGCAACTGGAGGAGGCGCTTGGCGTTCAGTTGTTCGATCGTAGCGGGCGTTTGACCCGGTTGACCGATGCGGGAGAGGTTTATCTGCGCTATGCGCGTAGCGCGCTACAGGCGCTGGAAGAGGGCAAACGTGCCATTCATGATGTGGAGGATCTGAGCCGGGGGACCCTGCGCGTCGCGGTGACGCCTACCTTTACCGCCTGGTTTATCGGCCCGTTACTGGCCAAATTCTATACCCGCTATCCTAATGTGACTTTACAGTGGCAGGAGCTCTCGCAGGACAACATCGAAGAGAGGCTGGTCAACGATAAACTGGATGTTGGCATTGCTTTTGATGAGATTCACTCTGCGGATATCGATGCACAGCCGTTGCTGACTGAAAACCTGGCCCTGGTTGTGGCGAATCATCATCCGCTGGCGGCACAGGCGTCGGTGGATTTAAGCGTGCTCAATAATGAAAAGTTGATTTTATTGAGCGCGGAGTTTGCTACCCGGGAACAGATTGATCGTTACTGTCGTCAGGCTGGACTGCAACCGCAGATCCACATGGAGGTTAATTCCATCAGCGCGGTGCTGGAACTGGTGCGGCGCACGGGATTATCCACGCTATTGCCTGCGCCTATCGCGTTGCAAAGCAACGATCTGCGGGCCATTTCACTGACGCCACAACTGCTCGAACGCACGGCCGTATTATTGCAGCGCAAAGGCGCCTGGCGAACCGCCGCCGCCAGGGCGTTTGTCGCGATGGCGCAAGAAGGCGTTAAGACTGTGAAAACGACACGCTAAGCGGCGTTTCGGCGAGGTAAGCCGCGGAGCAGATTGTGATTGCATAAGGAAAGTAGTTTGGGTATTTTTATGCAGTAAATGTGCATAAAAATAAAAGGAGAAGGGAATGTTCAGTCAGTGGATAAAAGCAGGATGTTTGATGATGGCGTTGACCGGGGCCGCTTTTGCAGCACAAGAAACCTACGTGGTCGGCGCGGGTGGCACCTATCGCCCATTTGAATTTGAAAACAGCCAGAAACAACTGGAAGGCTTTGATATCGATATTATTAAAGCCATTGCTAAAGCAGAAAATTTTGATGTCAAACTGGTCAACACGCCGTGGGAAGGTATCTTTGCGACGCTGGGTTCCGGGGATCGCGACATCATTATCTCGGGGATCACCATCACGGATAAACGTAAGCAGATGGTGGATTTTTCTCTTCCTTATTTCCCGGCGGAGCAGTCCATTGTCGTTCCGGCTGATTCAAAAGTGAGTTCTCTGGACTCGCTGAAAACGGAAAAGGTTGGCGTCGTTAACTCCAGTACCGGCGACATTGTGGTTTCTGGCGTTCTCGGGAAAAACAGCACCGCAATTAAGCGTTTCGACAACACGCCGTTAATGCTGCAGGAATTGTTTGAAGATGGCGTCAGCGCGGCGGTTGGCGATGTTGGCGTGGTGAAATACTACATCAAGCAGCATCCGGAAAAACAGTTCAAGCTTGTGCCGGATGCCAAGTTTGAGCGCCAGTATTTTGGTATTGCGGTCGCCAAAGGAAATACCGAATTACAGCAAAAGATTAACGCGGGATTGAAGAAAATCATCGCTGACGGTACCTACGATAAAATTTATAAAACCTGGTTTGACAGTGAAGTCCCGACACTTCCGTCAGAGTAATTTGCATTATTAATTTATTTTTAAGCTGACACGCGGTCTGTGTCAGCTTTTTTGCAGGGGAAAACCATGACGGGATTTCGTTGGGAAATCATCCAGGAGTATGCGCCATTATTTATGGAAGGCGCGTGGATGACCATAAAATGCACCATCATCTGTGTCTGTCTTGGCACACTCTGGGGGCTGACGCTGGGGCTGGGCCGCATGGCGAAAGCCGAGCACGGTTTCTGGAAATACGCACTCCGCTATTTTGTTCAATATCCCGTTCGTTTCTACGTCAGCGCCTTTCGCGGAACGCCACTGTTTGTTCAGATCATGGTCGTCCATTTTGCGCTGGTACCGCTGTTCATCAATCCCCGTGACGGAATTCTGGTCACCAGCGGGCTGATGAGCGCCGATTTTGCCCGCGAATTGCGCTCGGGCTACGGGGCTTTCTTATCCTGTATTGTGGCGATCACGCTGAATGCCGGGGCTTATGTTTCTGAGATCTTCCGCGCGGGGATCCAGTCGATTGACCCCGGTCAGATGGAGGCCTCGCGAGCGCTGGGGATGCCGTGGTGGAAAACCATGCGCAAAGTCATTCTGCCTCAGGCTTTTCGCCGTATTCTTCCACCGCTGGGCAATAACGCCATTGCGATTGTCAAAGATTCCTCACTCGCCTCGGCGATCGGTCTTGCCGATTTGGCCTACGCGGCGCGTACGGTTTCAGGCGCTTACGCCACCTACTGGGAACCCTACCTGACCATTTCACTGGTGTACTGGGTACTCACCTTCCTGCTGGCGCAGCTGGTTAACCGTCTGGAAAAAAGGTTTGGTAAAAGTGATCCACATTAAAAATTTACATAAACATTTTGGTGACAACCACGTTCTGCGCGGGATTGACTGTGATATCAAACCGCAGGAAGTGGTGTGCATCATTGGCCCGTCAGGGTCCGGGAAAAGCACCTTTTTACGCTGTATGAATGCGCTTGAGACAGTCACCGAGGGCGAAGTGATGGTGAATGGTTTTGCCGTTCACGATCGCAAAACCGATCTCAATAAAATGCGCGAAAGCGTGGGGATGGTGTTCCAGCGTTTTAATCTGTTTCCGCACATGACGGTGCTGGACAACCTGATGATGGCACCGCAAATGTTGTTGGGGCTCTCGCGTCGCGATGCGACCAGCCGGGCAGAAATGTTGCTGGAAAAGGTCGGATTAAGCGATAAACGCGACGCCTGGCCTTCACGCCTGTCGGGCGGTCAACAGCAACGTGTGGCGATTGCCCGCGCGCTGGCAATGAACCCCTCGATCATGTTGTTCGATGAGCCAACCTCGGCGCTGGATCCAGAGTTAGTGGGGGATGTGCTGGAGGTTATGAAGAATCTGGCCAATGAAGGCATGACCATGGCGATTGTCACCCACGAAATGGGGTTCGCCCGTGAAGTGGCTGATCGGGTCATCTTCATCGATCACGGTATTATCCAGGAAGAGGGATCGCCTGACGTGCTTTTTACGTCGCCAGTGAATCCGCGAACGGCTGAGTTTTTAAGTAAGGTTCTTTAATATTAGAGGCCAGATCGGTATTTCCCGATCTGGCCAATTACGTCAAAATCCGATCTGCTCTTTTATCGTTTTGCTACTGCCGTTTGTTTTTACTGGCGCGATGCCCGCATCACGCGATTGCACGGAGGCATATACATCTGGCTGGCGCTAATAATCTGATGATTACCTGCTTTCAATACAAAACGGAATTGATCGTTTGTACTCTTACTCAATTCAAACCAACCGGCCATCATTATCGCCTTTTTGAAAAGAGAGGAATTACCGGACCGTATTGAGCATCGTTTAGTGATAATTTATCAGGCACTATTCGAAGGGAACTGTAAAGTCTCAAACTAGTCGCGATGCAGAAGGAGAGAAATGAAACAGATCAATGTGCGTCTTGCAAAGCTCAGAAGTCGGTTTCCGCCGCCGGTCATTTTGTTAATCTTTGTGGTCGGGGATTGTTTGACCGCAAATCCGCGTTTTACCTTTGGCCTGGTCACCCAGGTGCTGAGTCTGGCGATTGCTGCAGTCAGTCTCGGCGTCATTCTGACGACCGCGTGGCACATGCATGTGAGTCGCACTACCCTCAATCCACTACAGGCGGATAAAACAACGACGCTGGTTACGCACGGATGTTATGCCTGGAGTCGAAATCCTATTTATCTTGGACTGACCGGTGTGCAATTTGCCGTTGCGCTCTGGATGGGCAGTCTGCCTGGCATGATTGCCGTACCGCTCTTTATGCTGGCGGTGGCCCGGTTGCATATCGATTTTGAAGAGTTCGAGTTACATAAGCGCTTTGGTGCACAGTGGGAGCACTACACTAAACAGGTTCGCCGCTGGCTATAAAGGCAGGATGTCGACTATCCGCAGACCGCGTCAACAAATGCGATGGCATCAGCGACAGCATGGCGCGCCTGCCACGCAAGGTATCCGGGGCTGTCTGCGTCACAAAAGCCGTGCTGTGCATCGTACATATGACATTGCACCAGGGGCAATGTTTCCAGCTTCTGTTGTAGCGCCGTAGGGTCGAATGACGGCTCATGGCGAGCCATGATCATCAGCGCAGGGCAGTGCGGTAACTCATCGCTGTACTGACGAATGCGAGAGCCATAATGACAAATAACCCCGTCACACAAGCCGCTTCCTGCGACCCGCCATGCGAGCGTTGCCCCGGTGCTGTAGCCGATGACAATCAATTTGCGATGTTGCGCACGCAGTGTGGTAAGCAACGTTAAGATGGGTTGTGGATCAAAACCAACGTGGTTTGAAAAATAGCGATACGCCTCGTCCTGCTGAGCATAGCTGTACGGCGCGTCATGCGGAAAAAGTGCGGGGGCGTAGACATCGAAACCACGCGCCCGCCACATTTCCCTGGTGCGATGTATATGCGCATTGATGCCGTAGATTTCATGCAGGATCACGACGGCATCTGACCGTTGGGTTGGCATCGGCGGTTTAGTCGTCTGCTTTGTGTGCCCAGGCAGGCATGGATGTCAGGTAACGGATTGCGCGCTTACGTGACTCCTCAGGGCCCACTTTTTGCCAGGAATCCAGAAATCCTGCCAGACCGGAAACGGCGTCATCCCAGGGCTTCAGATTGCCTTCGGCATCGCTGCAATAGGCACAGTATTTATCGCTCGCCCCTTTGGCATCGGGTGCGGAAAGTGGCATTCCGCAGGCATGGCAAAACTGTTCTTGCTGTGACATTTCACGCTCCTTGTATCCTGT
>NZ_JBFWLF010000212.1:0-8173 GCF_050252275.1 Citrobacter sp.
GATGGCGGGCGTGATTTCGACCATTCACCCTACGCTGGATTATGCCGGTTTTGATCGCGTGGACATCGTGGTCGAAGCCGTGGTTGAAAACCCGAAAGTCAAAAAAGCGGTGCTGTCCGAAACGGAAGACAAGGTTCGCCCGGATACCGTGCTGGCCTCTAACACCTCCACCATTCCCATCAGTGAACTGGCAAGCGTGCTGAAACGCCCGGAAAATTTCTGCGGGATGCATTTCTTTAACCCGGTTCACCGGATGCCGCTGGTTGAGATCATTCGTGGCGAGAAAAGCGCCGATGAAACCATCGCGAAAGTGGTCGCCTGGGCAAGCAAAATGGGCAAAACACCGATTGTGGTGAACGACTGCCCTGGCTTCTTTGTAAACCGCGTACTGTTCCCTTACTTCGCGGGATTCAGCCAGTTGCTGCGCGACGGAGCGGACTTCCGCAAAGTCGACAAAGTCATGGAAAAACAGTTCGGCTGGCCGATGGGCCCGGCATACCTGCTTGATGTTGTCGGCATTGATACAGCGCATCACGCGCAGGCCGTGATGTCCGCAGGCTTCCCGCAGCGGATGCAAAAAGATTATCGCGACGCGATCGATGCGCTGTTTGACGCCAGTCGTTTTGGTCAGAAAAACGGTCTGGGCTTCTGGCGCTATAAAGAAGACAACAAAGGTAAGCCGAAGAAAGAAGAGGATGCCACCGTTGATGACCTGCTGGCTGGCGTCAGTAACGCGAAGCGTGATTTCAGCGAAGACGAAATTATCGCCCGTATGATGATCCCGATGGTCAACGAAGTGGTGCGCTGTCTCGAAGAAGGCATTATCGCCAGTCCGGCAGAGGCCGATATGGCACTGGTTTACGGTCTGGGCTTCCCTCCGTTCCACGGCGGCGCGTTCCGCTGGCTGGATACGCTCGGCAGCGCGAAGTATCTCGATATGGCGCAACAGTATCAGCACCTCGGTCCGTTATACGACGTTCCGGAAGGTCTGCGTAATAAAGCGCGTCATAACGAACCGTATTATCCCCCGGTTGAGCCTGCCCGTCCGGTCGGCGACCTGAAAACGGCTTAAGGAGTCACAATGGAACAGGTTGTAATTGTTGATGCGATCCGTACCCCGATGGGCCGTTCGAAAGGGGGCGCGTTTCGCAACGTGCGTGCGGAAGATCTCTCCGCACATTTGATGCGTAGTCTGCTGGCGCGTAATCCGGCGCTTGAAGCGGCGGCGCTTGATGACATCTACTGGGGTTGCGTGCAGCAGACGCTGGAGCAGGGCTTTAACATCGCCCGTAACGCGGCGCTGCTGGCGGAAGTTCCACACTCCGTTCCGGCGGTGACCGTCAACCGTCTGTGCGGCTCTTCCATGCAGGCATTGCATGACGCCGCACGAATGATCATGACCGGTGATGCGCAGGCCTGTCTGGTGGGGGGCGTGGAGCATATGGGCCATGTGCCGATGAGCCACGGCGTCGATTTTCACCCAGGTCTGAGCCGTAACGTCGCCAAAGCGGCGGGCATGATGGGACTAACGGCGGAGATGCTCTCACGCATGCACGGCATCAGCCGTGAAATGCAGGATGCCTTTGCCGCACGTTCACATGCCCGCGCCTGGGCCGCCACGCAGTCCGGCGCGTTTAAGAATGAAATTATCCCAACCGGTGGGCATGACGCCGATGGCGTGCTGAAGCAGTTTAACTACGACGAAGTGATCCGTCCGGAAACCACGGTTGAAGCGTTATCTACCCTGCGTCCGGCGTTTGACCCGGTCAGCGGCACGGTTACCGCAGGAACCTCTTCTGCACTCTCCGATGGTGCCGCCGCCATGCTGGTGATGAGCGCGAGTCGTGCACGCGAGTTAGGTCTGAAACCACGCGCCCGCGTGCGCTCAATGGCGGTGGTCGGTTGTGATCCTTCCATCATGGGATACGGTCCGGTTCCGGCGTCGAAACTGGCGCTGAAAAAAGCGGGGCTTTCGGCCAGTGATATCGGTTTGTTTGAGATGAACGAAGCGTTTGCTGCGCAGATCCTGCCGTGTATTAAAGATCTGGGGTTAATGGAGCAGATTGACGAGAAGATCAACCTTAACGGCGGCGCGATCGCGCTCGGTCACCCGTTGGGTTGTTCTGGCGCGCGTATCAGCACCACGTTGTTGAACCTGATGGAACGCAAAGATGTCCAGTTCGGCCTGGCGACGATGTGTATTGGGTTGGGTCAGGGTATCGCGACCGTGTTTGAGCGGGTGTAAAGATATTCACTCATTGTCGGCCGGGTAAGCGAAGCGCCCCCCGGCTCGATTGCCGGATGGCGACGCTAAAGCATCTCATCCGGCCTACAACGAAAACGTCACGGTATAACCATTTAGTTGCCGTTCTTCCCGCCTGTCAGGGGCGGGTTTTTTCTTCTTCGTTTCTCTTCTTAGATAAATGAGAACGCATCGCCAAACAGGCGATCTTCACGTGCGCTGCGCTCATTACAGAACAGGTCACGCGCGATTTTCGCCATCTCAAAACGCCCGGCAATGTAGATGTCATGATCGGCCAGCGTTCCGTGATCCTGCATCACCGCCGTTAAGACCGTCCCTGTACGCCCACGCCAGCCGGCTTCCGGTTGTTCCACCACGGCTTCAACGCGCAGATTGGGATGGTTGACAGAGAGCGCTTCAAGTTCAGAGAGATCGTAGAGATGCTTCTCTTCACGTCCCCCCCAGTAAATCGTGACCTCACGATTGGGATTATGCGCCAGCGCCGTCAGCAGAATGGAACGGGCGTAGGAAAAACCCGTACCACCAGCAATCAGGATCAGCGGACGCTCTTCATCGTCACGCAGCCATGCGTCGCCGTGCGGGATATCTATCGTTATCTCATGGTCTTTCAGGATGCGATCCATCACTGCTTTGGCATAGAGATTAATTTCTGACGCGCCAATGTGGAGCTCAATAAAACCCTGCTCATCCGGCGTAGAGGCCATCGAGAACGGGCGTTTATCCCGCTCATCCATCACGACCATCAAATATTGACCGGCACGAAAGGAAAATGCCGCGTCGGGTACTAAACGAACACGGTATACGGTATCAGTGATAGCTTCTACCGAGGTCACTTTACAGCTTAAGGTTGTCATGCGCTCCCTCTATGGGTCTGTAGGGCAAAACGAGCGCCTCAGGCGCCTTTACCGTCATTAAAGATGGCCAGTTCATCCCAAATCGCATCAATGCGGGCGGTCACGTCGGGGTCTTTTTTAATTGGACGTCCCCACTCGCGTTGGGTTTCACCTGGCCATTTGTTCGTGGCATCCAGCCCCATTTTTGAACCCAGACCGGAGACCGGCGAGGCAAAATCCAGATAATCAATTGGCGTATTTTCTACCAGCACCGTGTCCCTGGCCGGGTCCATACGGGTGGTAATCGCCCAAATCACATCGTTCCAGTCGCGTGCATTGACGTCATCATCACAGACGATAACAAATTTGGTGTACATAAACTGGCGTAAAAATGACCAGACACCCATCATGACGCGTTTCGCATGCCCCGCGTACTGTTTTTTAATCGTGACGACGGCAAGGCGATAAGAGCACCCTTCCGGCGGCAGGTAAAAATCGACGATTTCCGGGAACTGTTTTTGCAGAATCGGCACAAACACTTCATTTAGCGCAACGCCAAGTACGGCAGGCTCATCCGGCGGACGACCGGTGTAGGTCGAATGGTAAATCGCATCTTCACGCTGGGTAATATGCGTGACGGTAAAGACCGGGAAGCTATCCACTTCATTGTAATACCCCGTATGGTCGCCATACGGGCCTTCCGGTGCCATTTCACCCGGATCGATATACCCTTCCAACACAATTTCCGCACTGGCAGGCACTTCAAGATCGTTAGACAGGCATTTAACCACTTCGGTTTTCGTACCGCGCAGCAGACCGGCAAAGGCGTACTCTGAGAGCGTGTCCGGTACCGGCGTCACCGCGCCAAGAATAGTGGCCGGATCGGCACCCAGCGCAACGGAGACCGGGAACCGTTCCCCCGGATGCGCCGCACACCACTCCTGATAATCAAGCGCGCCGCCACGATGGGACAGCCAGCGCATGATCAATTTATTTTTGCCAATCAGTTGCTGGCGATAAATCCCCAGATTCTGCCGCTCTTTATGCGGGCCACGCGTGACAGTCAGCCCCCAGGTGATGAGCGGCGCGGCATCTTCTGGCCAGCAGGTCATAATGGGGATGCGGTTTAAATCGACGTCATCGCCAGAGATGATTTTTTGCTGACAAGGCGCACCGCGCAGTCGCTTCGTCGGCATATTCAGCACCTGTTTGAACTGCGGCAGTTTATCAAACAGATCGCGGAAGCCCTTCGGCGGCTCCGGTTCTTTCAAAAAGGCCAGTAATTTACCCACTTCCCGCAGCGCAGAGACATCATCCTGCCCCATGCCCATCGCGACACGCTTTGGCGTACCAAACAGGTTACACAACACTGGCATTGAATAGCCTTTGGGGTTTTCAAACAGCAGCGCAGGGCCACCGGCACGTAACGTGCGGTCGGCAATTTCTGTGATTTCCAGATATGGATCCACTTCAAGCGTAATGCGTTTGAGTTCACCCTGTTGTTCAAGCAGCGTCAGGAAGTCGCGTAAATCGTGATATTTCATGGCGTCCATTGTGGCCTCTTCGTAAGCGCCTCATTATACGGCGTTCATCATCGTGATGCTGTATTTTTGTTAAATTAGCGTGAACTCTGGCAGCCCACCGCCGCCACCGGGATTATAATTAACTTCACGCCTTACATTTGCTATGCTTGCGCCCCGAATAAGCGGATAAGAGCCATTATGCAATCCTGGTATTTACTGTACTGCAAACGCGGGCAACTTCAGCGTGCTCAGGAACACCTCGAAAGACAGGCAGTGAGCTGCCTGACACCGATGATCACCCTGGAAAAAATGGTGCGTGGAAAACGTACTGCAGTCAGCGAACCCCTGTTCCCTAACTATCTGTTCGTGGAATTTGACCCGGAAGTGATTCATACCACGACGATCAATGCCACGCGCGGCGTCAGCCATTTTGTCCGCTTTGGCGCATCACCGGCAATTGTCCCTGCCACGGTGATTCATCAGCTCTCCGTCTATAAGCCAGAAGGCATTGTCGACCCTGAAACGCCTTACCCCGGCGACCGTGTGGTCATTACGGAAGGGGCTTTTGAAGGCCTGCAGGCGATCTTCACTGAACCGGACGGTGAAGCGCGTTCCATGCTGCTGCTCAACCTGTTGAATAAAGAGGTGAAGCAGAGCGTGAAAAACACCGGTTTCCGTAAGCTTTAACGGCGACTTAAAACGACATTCCAAACAGTTTCCTGACGTTCGCATCCGTTGTGGCGGAAAGCCACTGCGGATCGTCTCCGCGCCAGTGGGCAATACGCTCAAGAATATGTGGCAGATATGCCGGTTCGTTACGTCGCGATGCGGGTTTCGGCGAGAGATCGCGCGGCAACAGATACGGCGCATCGGTTTCAATCAGCAACTGTTCGGCCGGAATAAACGGCAGCAATTCGCGCAGTTCCAGCCCACGACGCTCATCACAGACCCAGCCTGTAATGCCGATATGTAATCCTCTGTCGATACAGTCCTGCATTTCTTCACGCGTGCCGGTAAAACAGTGCAGCACCGCACCCGGGAGTTTATCCAGCCACGGATCCAGCAGCGTCAGAAATCGTGCATGCGCATCACGACAATGCATAAAAACCGGCATCTGTAACTCAGCAGCGATACGCAACTGCGCATCAAACGCCCGCTCTTGTTCCTGCGGAGTGGAAAAATTACGATTGAAATCAAGGCCACATTCGCCAATCGCCACGACCTCAGGCATTGACGCCAGCGCCGCAATCGCCTCCTCTGTGGCAGGCTGCCACTGGCTACTGTCGTGCGGGTGAACACCGGCCGTCGACCAACAGTGAGGATAAATGTGCGCCAGTCGTTGCGCCTGTTGGCTTTCATGCAGGTTTGTTCCGGTGAGAAGCAGGCCCTTCACGCCAGCAACCCTCGCGCGTGCCACAACCTCATCACGGTCTTTTAAAAACTGCGAGCTGGTTAAATTAACGCCGATATCAAACATGCTTCGCTCCATATGACAACCGCCCTGGCGGGCGGTTGAATTTACTCTTCTGTCTTCTCGGCTTTCTCAGCTTCGGCTTCCGATTCCGCCTCGTTATCTTCATCCCGTGTCTGTCGCTTACCGACATAGAAACGTGAGAAGAAAACGCCGACCTCAAACAGGAAGTACATCGGAATCGCCAGTAACGTCTGCGAAAAAACATCCGGCGGCGTCAGCAACATCCCTACCACAAACGCGCCAACTAACACATAAGGCCGTTTTTTACGCAAATCTTCCGGTGTCGTCACCCCCATCCAGCAAAGCAGCACGATGGCAACAGGCACCTCAAACGAGACCCCGAACGCCATAAACAGCGCCATGACAAAGCTCAGATAGCTGGCAATATCCGTCGAGACCTGCACGCCTTCCGGCGCGGTATTGGCAAGGAAGCCAAACGCCAGCGGGAACACGACAAAGTAGGCAAACGCCATGCCGATATAGAACAGTAACGAGCTGGAGATCAGTAACGGCACCACCATGCGGCGTTCATGCTTATACAGCGCTGGCGCGATAAACGCCCAGACCTGATAAAGGATCACCGGCGCTGACAGGATCAGCGACACCATGAAGGTTAATTTGATCGGGGTGAAGAACGGTGATGCGACATCCGTCGCGATCATGGTTGCGCCCTGCGGCAACTGTTTGATAAGCGGCGAGGAAACCAGGTGATAGATGTCATTGGCAAAATAGACCAATGCCAGAAAAATCACGATAACCGCAATAATGCAGTTAAGCAGACGTTTACGCAGCTCAATCAGGTGCGTGATAAGCGGTTGAGTATCTTCTACAGCCATGTTTACGGTTTATCACTCGACGTAGGGGAGGAGCCAGCAACAGGAGCAGCGGTTTTCGGTTCAGCGTCCTTCACGTTGACGACAGGAGACGTCTCCCCGACAATCTCAGGAGCCTGTTCCGGTGCGCTGGCCTGGACTTCAGCAGTAGCGGGCGTGACCCCTTCATGCTGTTCTTCGTTCCCTTTCACCACCGGGTTATGGATGGTGTGCGCTTCGTCGCTCGCTTTTTCGGGCTCGTTCGCGCTATAGGAACGTTTCATTGACTCCGCCGCCTGGCGCAGTTCATCCATCGAGGCTTTCAGCTCGGGAGTCAGATTTTCCAGGCTCGCTTTCTCAACCTTTTTCAGGCTGTCCTGAAACTCCTGGAGCTTAAGTTCCTGGGTCAGTTCATTCTGAACGGTGGTCGCAAGGGATCGCAATGCGCGTACCCAGCCAGCTATCGTTTTGACGGCTACCGGCAATCGCTGCGGCCCCAGTACGACGAGGCCGATAATAAACACCAGTAACAGTTCGCTAAAGCCGATATCAAACACGAATTACACCTGCTCTTTATCGTGGCTTTTCGCGTCTTCTGTTTTCGCCGTTTCTTTAGCAGCGTCTGCCGGTTTGTCAGTAATAGACTTCGCGGTAAAGTCAGCGTCCTGACTGGCTTTATCCTGTTTAGCATCATCATCACTCATGGCTTTTTTGAAGCCTTTGATGGATGCGCCAAGATCGGAACCGATGGAGCCGAGCTTCTTGGTGCCAAACAACAGTACAACGATGACGGCAATGATCACCAACTGCCAAATACTGATACCACCCATACATGTTCCTCTGTGATAGATGATGAATTAATAAGGCCGTAGTATACGTTACCCGGCCTGCCTTGAGCGATGAAAAAATCAGCGAGTTTTGCGCCAGCCGACAATCCAGGCGACCAGACCGCCTGCCATCAACCAGCCGGGCATATAGCCCCATTCAGGACGATTAATCAACAGGAATGTCCCACTCAATAGTAACGTGGCTCCAATTCCCAATAAGTAACGGGATTGGCCCTGACGCACATGATTCTCCTGAAGCTCGCGCGCAATCTTATCAACACTGTGCTGTAAATATTTGCCCTGGCGCAAACTGTCGTACACCAGTTCAGGGAGTTCTGGCATTTTTTCGACCCAGAACGGCGCTTTTTCCTTAAATGCCCTGACCAGCGCCGGAATACCGACCTGATCTTTAATCCATGATTCCAGAAAAGGCTTCGCCGT
>NZ_JBFWLF010000213.1:0-8156 GCF_050252275.1 Citrobacter sp.
GCCTGCCAGTTTCCCCAGCGAATCCAGCATGCTAACGACATAGTCTTTACCGGTGTCGATCAGCGAACGGATCAGGCAATGGATTTCGACGTTGTCGTCGGTCATGGTGACGACGCCCACGTTCAGTGAGGTTTCAACCACGCCTTTTGCGACGTCGGAATTGCGGATCACACCGTTCGGCGTTGCGTTCAGCAGACGGATAAAGCCATCGCGAGATTGTGCGGTCAGTGCGGCTTTATCGCTCGCGGCGCTCTCCAGCAGAACCACCAGGTTTTTCTCTTTTTCAGCCAGTTCGTTTTTCAGGATGTCCTGATAAGCGTTAACCCGTGCGTTCAGCGCCTCTACGTTGTCTGCCGCAACGGCAACGGTCGCAAAGGCTTCACGTGGAATCGCGTTACGCAGCGTACCGCCGTTGAAATCGACCAGACGCAGATCCAACTCTTCAGCATGACCGGCCAGGAAACGAACCAGCAGTTTGTTTGCGTTGCCAAGACCAACGTGGATTTCGCCACCGGAGTGACCGCCTTTCAGCCCTTTCAGCGTCAGCTTAAAGGTCTGGAAACCTGCCGGAACGGCTTCGCGGGTCAGCGACAGGTTAGAGGTGAAGTCGATCCCTCCTGCGCAACCCATGTAGATCTCACCTTCTTCTTCCGAGTCGGTGTTGATCAGAATATCCGCCTGCAGCCAGTTGGCCTGCAGACCAAATGCACCGTCCATCCCCGCTTCTTCGGTCATGGTCAGCAGCACTTCCAGCGGGCCGTGAACGACGCTGTCGTCAGCCAGAACCGCTAATGCGGAAGCCATCCCGATGCCGTTATCGGCGCCCAGCGTGGTACCACGCGCTTTCACCCATTCGCCATCAATATAAGGCTGGATCGGATCTTTGGTGAAATCGTGCACAGTGTCGTTGTTTTTCTGCGGCACCATGTCCAGGTGCGCCTGCAGAACCACCGGTTTACGGTTTTCCATTCCCGCACTGGCCGGTTTGCGAATCAGGATATTCCCTACCTGGTCGCGCTCGACGTGGAAACCTTTCTCGTTTGCCCAGCCGATGATGTGCTCAGCGAGCTGCTCTTCATGATAGGACGGGTGAGGAATAGAACAGATTTTTGCAAAAATATCCCACAGCGGTTGCGGGGAGAGTTGAGATAGTTCAGACACGATAATTCTCCTTGTATACCCGTCATACTTTAGGTGGTATTCAGGGTATAGATGCGCTGCAAACAGGCTTGCAGGTCACAGGGTTAGCAGGTTAATTATTACCACAAGTCTGGCTTGCGAGATGCGCTTGAGAATACCACTTTCTGCGCCCGCTGCGAGTATAAAGCACGTAAAAAGAGGGCCCGATTCCGCGAAACACTGGTTTTTGGTGGCTCAGATCTCTATAATCTCGCGCAACCTATTTCCCCCTCGAACACTTTTTAAGCCGTAGATAAACAGGCTGGGACACTTCACATGAGCGAAAAATACGTCGTCACCTGGGACATGCTGCAGATCCATGCACGCAAACTGGCAAACCGCCTGATGCCTTCAGAACAGTGGAAAGGCATCATTGCCGTTAGTCGTGGTGGTCTGGTGCCGGGCGCATTGCTGGCACGTGAACTGGGCATTCGTCATGTCGATACCGTATGCATTTCCAGCTACGATCACGACAACCAGCGTGAACTGAAAGTTCTGAAACGCGCTGAAGGCGATGGTGAAGGCTTTATCGTCATCGACGATCTGGTGGATACCGGTGGTACCGCCGTGGCTATCCGTGAAATGTACCCAAAAGCGCACTTTGTCACTATCTTCGCGAAACCGGCAGGCCGTCCGTTAGTCGATGATTACGTGATTGATATCCCGCAGGATACCTGGATTGAGCAGCCGTGGGATATGGGCGTGACCTTCGTTCCGCCGATTTCTGGCCGCTAATCTCTGACTTTTTCAACGCCTGGCATTGCCGGGCGTTGTTCTATTTAGCCGGTGTCAGGTTACAATAAGCCTCAGTGAGTACTTCAGGAGGCTGTACGCATGTCACAGGCTAATCTTAGCGAAATCCTGTTCAAACCCCGTTTCAAACATCCCGAAACGTCGACCCTGGTCCGCCGTTTTAATGCCGGGACGCAGCCGCCTGTGCAATCGGCGCTGGATGGCAAGAATATTCCCCACTGGTATCGCATGATTAACCGCCTGATGTGGATCTGGCGCGGGGTGGATCCGCGAGAAATTCTGGATGTTCAGGCGCGCATCGTGATGAGTGACGCCGAGCGCACCGATGCCGATCTTTACGATACGGTGATCGGTTACCGTGGCGGCAACTGGATTTATGAATGGGCAAAACAGGCGATGGACTGGCAGCAGAAAGCCTGCCAGGAAACGGACCCTGAGCGCAGTGGTCGCTACTGGCTACACGCTTCGACGCTGTACAACATCGCTGCCTATCCGCACCTGAAAGGGGACGATCTGGCGGAACAGGCGCAGGCCTTATCTAACCGTGCCTATGAAGAAGCCGCGCAGCGACTGCCCGGTACGCTGCGTGAGATGGAATTTAGCGTGCCTGGCGGCTCGCCCGTCACCGGGTTCTTGCATATGCCGAAAGGCGACGGCCCGTTTCCGACGGTGCTGATGTGCGGCGGTCTGGATTCAATGCAAACCGATTACTACACCCTGTATGAGCGTTATTTTGCGCCGCGCGGCATCGCCATGCTGACGCTGGACATGCCTTCCGTCGGTTTCTCGTCAAAATGGAAGCTCTCTCAGGACTCCAGTCTGTTGCACCAGCATGTGCTGAAAGCGCTGCCGAATGTGCCGTGGGTGGATCATACCCGGGTGGCGGCGTTCGGATTTCGTTTTGGTGCCAACGTGGCGGTGCGTCTGGCCTATCTTGAATCTCCGCGTCTGAAAGCGGTGGCCTGCCTCGGTCCGGTTGTCCATGCGTTGCTGAGCGATCCGTTACGTCAGGGAGCGGTACCGGAAATGTATCTTGACGTTCTGGCAAGTCGACTGGGGATGCACGATGCGTCCGATGAAGCGTTGCGCGTGGAGCTTAATCGCTATTCGCTGAAGGTGCAGGGACTGCTTGGCAGACGCTGCCCGACGCCAATGCTGTCGGGCTTCTGGAAGAACGATCCGTTCAGTCCGGAAGAGGAGTCGCGTTTAATCACGTCTTCATCTTCTGACGGTAAGCTGCTGGAGATTCCCTTCAATCCGGTGTATCGCAATTTTGACAACGCGTTACAGGAAATCACCCGCTGGATTGAAAAGAGATTGTGTTAATAATTTGCTAAATTCTACTGTTTTGGTAAAACAGTTGCTTCACAACAGGAGATCGCAATGACGTTACCGAGTGGACACCCGAAGAGCAGATTGATCAAGAAATTCACCGCGCTTGGCCCTTATATCCGCGAAGGAAAGTGCGAAGATAATCGATTCTTTTTCGATTGTCTGGCTGTTTGCGTCAACGTGAAGCCCGCGCCTGAACTGCGCGAATTCTGGGGCTGGTGGATGGAACTGGAAGCGCACGAAAAGCGTTTTACCTACAGCTACAAATTTGGTCTGTTCGACAAAGCGGGCGACTGGAAGACTGTGGCGATCAAAGATAAAGAAGTCGTTGAGCGACTGGAATATACCCTGCGCGAGTTTCACGAGAAGTTGCGTGAGCTGTTAAACACGCTGCATTTGTCACTGGAGCCCGCAGACGATTTCCGTGATGAGCCGGTGAAGCTAACGGCGTAATCCAAAAAAGAGGCCGGATGAATCATCCGGCCTCTCTGTTTTTAGCCGGATAAGTCAACTCATCCGGACCATTCTGGCATCAGAACTGATAGGTCATACCCAGCGCCACGATGTCATCGCTGTTGACGCCCAGTTTGTTGTTGTCATCAATCTGGTTGATTTTATAATCAACAAACGCCGACATATTCTTGTTGAAATAATAGGTCGCGCCGACGTCGATATATTTCACGATATCTTCATCACCAATACCTTCAATATCTTTGCCTTTCGACTGCACGTAACCGATGGACGGACGCAGGCCGAAATCAAACTGATATTGTGCGACGGCTTCGAAGTTTTGCGCTTTGTTGGCAAAACCACCGGAGATCGGCGCCATGTTGCGGGTTTCAGAATAGATGGTCGCCAGATAGATGTCGTTGCCATCGTATTTCAGACCGGTCGCCCAGCCTTCAGCATTCTGGCCATGACCGCGCGCCTGCTGGTTTTGCTCATTGGTACGGTCAGAGTTGGCGTAGGCGCCAATGATCGCGAAATCGCTGCCGCCGAAGTCGTAGCTCAGTGATGTCCCGAACCCGTCACCGTTTTGTTTCTTCACGTCACGGTCTTCGTTTTTGCCCTGATATTGCAGGGTCATGTTCAGACCGTCGATCACGCCGAAGAAGTCGGTGTTCCGGTATGTCGCCAGACCGCTGGCGCGTTTGGTCATAAAGTTATCGGTCTGCGCCAGGCCGTCACCACCAAATTCCGGGAACATATCGGTCCAGGCGGCAACGTCATACATTGCGCCCAGGTTACGACCATAATCGAAAGAGCCGATATCTTTTAGCTTGACCCCGGCAAACGCCAGACGCGTTTTCTGACCGGATTCGCTTTCGGTTTTGTTGCCCGCAAATTCCGCTTCCCAACGACCGTAACCGGTCAGTTGATCGTTAATCTGCGTTTCGCCTTTAAAACCAAAGCGAACATAGGTCTGGTCGCCGTCTTTGCTGTCATTGTCGCTGAAATAGTGCATCGCTTTAACTTTGCCATACACATCCAGTTTATTACCGTCTTTATTAAACACTTCCGCTGCCTGCACGGATGCCGATGCCACAATACCCATCACCACTAATGCCAGAGTGCTCTTTTTCATTTTCAGTCCTGATTTAACGTACGCGCTATTATTTACTGGGTGTGATCCCCGTTGAAAGACAGGAGGGTTTTAACGTTCTGGAGTGAAGGTTTTATGACAACGTAAGAATAATTTTAAAAAAGGATGTTTTTCTGTTTCAGTAATAAAAACGTCAAAAATTGCCGCTACGCTTGCTGATCCAGCACAACAAAATTCCATGCTTTGTGCGCTGCTTGTTGGCAACCGGGGCCAGTCCTGCTAAAACGTTCGTTTACTATCATTTTCCCTATTTTGAACGGCAGAGAATCATGAGTGACAGCCAGACGCTGGTGGTAAAACTCGGCACCAGTGTGCTAACGGGCGGATCGCGCCGCCTGAACCGTGCCCACATCGTAGAACTTGTTCGTCAGTGCGCGCAGTTGCATGCCGCAGGACACCGTATTGTTATCGTCACGTCGGGCGCTATCGCCGCCGGGCGTGAACATCTCGGATATCCGGAACTGCCGGCGACCATTGCCACCAAGCAACTGCTGGCGGCGGTCGGGCAGAGCCGACTGATCCAACTGTGGGAACAGCTGTTTTCGATTTACGGCATTCACGTCGGACAGATGCTGCTGACACGGGCGGACATGGAAGACCGGGAGCGCTTTTTGAATGCGCGCGACACCCTGCGTGCCCTGCTGGATAACAATATTGTTCCGGTTATCAATGAGAACGATGCGGTTGCCACAGCGGAAATTAAAGTGGGCGACAATGACAATCTCTCCGCGCTGGCGGCGATCCTCGCCGGGGCAGACAAACTGCAGCTTCTGACCGATCAACAGGGGTTGTTCACCGCCGATCCACGTACCGACCCGCAGGCCGAGCTGATTAAAGATGTCTACGGGATTGATGACGCGTTGCGCGCAATCGCCGGCGACAGCGTATCGGGGCTGGGAACAGGCGGCATGGGCACTAAGTTGCAGGCCGCTGACGTCTCCTGCCGCGCCGGGATTGACACGATTATCGCCGCTGGCAGCAAGCCGGGCGTGATTGGTGACGTGATGGAAGGCATTTCCGTCGGTACCCGCTTCCATGCGCAGGCCTCTCCGCTGGAGAACCGCAAGCGCTGGATCTTTGGCGCGCCGCCTGCTGGTGAAATCACCGTCGATGAAGGCGCGACGGCGGCGATTCTGGAACGCGGCAGTTCATTGCTACCGAAAGGCATTAAAAGCGTGACAGGCAACTTCTCACGTGGTGAAGTGATCCGCATCTGTAATCTGGAGGGGCGTGATATTGCCCACGGCGTGAGCCGCTACAACAGCGACGCGCTGCGCCGCATTGCCGGACACCACTCTCAGCAGATTGACGCGATTCTGGGTTACGAATATGGCCCGGTCGCCGTTCATCGCGATGATATGATTACCCGTTAAGGAGCAGATAAATGCTGGAACAAATGGGCATTGCTGCCAAGGCCGCGTCGTACAAACTGGCGCAACTCTCCAGCCGCGAAAAAAATCGCGTGCTGGAACAAATAGCTGATGCGCTTGAAGCGCAAACGGAAACTATCCTGAACGCCAATGCGCAGGACGTGGCCGAAGCGCGTACGAACGGTCTGAGCGAGGCGATGCTTGATCGCCTGGCGCTGACGCCGGCGCGCCTGAAGGCCATTGCGGATGACGTCCGTCAGGTCTGCAATCTGGCGGATCCGGTTGGGCAGGTGATTGACGGAGGGCTGCTGGACAGCGGGCTGCGTCTGGAGCGTCGCCGTGTGCCGCTGGGCGTGATTGGCGTGATTTATGAAGCCCGCCCGAACGTCACCGTCGATGTCGCCTCTCTGTGCCTGAAAACGGGCAATGCGGCGATTCTGCGCGGCGGTAAAGAGACGTATCGCACCAATGCTGCCACCGTGCGCGTGATCCAGCAGGCGTTAACCTCCTGCGGGCTACCGGAAGCGGCGGTTCAGGCCATTGAAAGCCCCGACCGTGCGCTGGTGAATGAGATGCTGCGCATGGACAAATATATCGATATGCTGATTCCGCGTGGCGGCGCGGGTCTGCATAAGCTGTGCCGCGAGCAGTCGACCATTCCGGTGATCACCGGTGGGATTGGGGTGTGTCATATCGTTGTCGACGACAGCGCAGAGATTGCCCCGGCGCTGAAGATTATCGTCAATGCGAAAACGCAACGTCCGAGTACCTGTAACACGGTAGAGACGCTGTTAGTGCACAAGGACATCGCGGCGCGTTTTCTGCCTGCGCTGAGTCAGCAGATGGCTGAGAGCGGTGTAACGCTGCATGCGGATGAACGGTCGCTTGCCCTGTTGAGCTCAGGCCCGGCAAACGTGGTGGCAGTCAAAGCGGAAGAATTTGACGACGAGTTCCTGTCGCTGGATTTGAACGTCAAAATCGTCGCGGACCTGGATGACGCCATCGCGCATATTCGCGAGCACGGCACTCAGCATTCCGACGCCATCCTGACGCGCACCATGCACAACGCGAACCGTTTTGTGAACGAAGTGGATTCGTCCGCGGTATACGTCAACGCCTCGACCCGTTTTACCGATGGCGGACAGTTTGGTCTCGGTGCGGAAGTTGCCGTCAGTACGCAAAAATTACATGCCCGTGGTCCTATGGGGCTGGAAGCGCTGACCACCTATAAGTGGATCGGCTTTGGTGACGATACGATTCGTGCCTAAATAACGCCGGGTGATGCAAAATCAGCCACTTGATTCGCAAGGCTATTGACGCATCGCCCGGTTAGTTTTAACCTTCTACCCCGTGTTCACACTCGTGGTCACGTCCTCTTCAGGGCCGATATAGCTCAGTTGGTAGAGCAGCGCATTCGTAATGCGAAGGTCGTAGGTTCGACTCCTATTATCGGCACCATTAAAATCAAATTCTTACGTAAGATCTTATCATTCTCCCACCAAAAAATTATTTTCATGTAACAGCTGGTGTAAGTAAATTCTATCAACGAAGATCAATCTTATCTACTGACCAAAAAGGCCTGATAGGGCTTCGCTCACTATACATCCGTGGCTGCAGGTTTAGTTGTCCATGTCTACACCACTCCTAAATTTAATGTGTTGGCAATGTGTTCAATAAAGCTCGAACAAATTAGCTCATTATGATCGGTTAATACTTCAACTTCTGGTTGCATGATTGTTTGTCCGTAAAAAGATAACGCGCCCGCCGGGTAGTAGCAGGCGCATTACGCAATAGGTAAACAAGGGAGGAAGTTCAGAAATGTAAATCGGGAAGGTTGTACGCAATGTTCATCGTACTACGTTGTTACGGCTTTGCCGCAACAAGCCAGTTGCCTGCCGCGCTCGCAGAATGTCTACAGC
>NZ_JBFWLF010000214.1:0-8123 GCF_050252275.1 Citrobacter sp.
CGCTGCCCGGCGGGGGTGCAGGTTGAACAGTTCCGCCCCAATATCGTGGTCTCTGGTGCTACGGCATGGGAAGAAGACAACTGGAAAGTGATCCGCATTGGCGAGGTTATCTTTGATGTGGCGAAACCGTGCAGCCGCTGTATTTTTACCACGGTCAGTCCGGAAAAAGGGCAAAAGCATCCCTCCGGTGAGCCGCTGGCAACGCTGCAAACCTTCCGTACCGCGCCGGACAATGGCGATGTCGATTTTGGGCTGAACCTGATCGCCCGTAATAGCGGCGTGATTCGCGTGGGCGATGAAGTGGAGGTTTTATCGACCGGTCCGGCTCGCGTTTATGGCGCCGCCGACACCGGGGAGACGGTTGAAGTCGCGCAGCAACCGAATGCGACGGTCACCATCGACTGGCAGGGACAGGCGTTTCAGGGGAACAATCAACAGGTATTGCTTGAACAACTGGAAAACCAGGGGATCCGGGTACCCTATTCGTGTCGGGCGGGAATTTGCGGCTGCTGTCGTATCAAACTGCTGGAAGGCGAAGTGAACCCGCTGAAGAGATCGGCACTTGGCGATGATGGCACCATCCTCAGCTGTAGCTGCGTGCCAAAAACCGCGCTGAAGCTGGCGCGTTAAACCGCCTGTTCCAGGCTGAAGCTGTGCGGACGAAACGACGGCTTCAGTCGGTCATTCATTATTTTAATCGCATCACCAAGCTGCATCGTCCGCCCGGCCACAACCACGCCGGGTTGCGCCAGCAGGCACAGCGCCGCATTTTCGCCAGGCTCTACCACTAACAGATTGATTTGTTCCTGGGTATCGCTCAGCCAGACACAAGCCGCATCGCCAGTGCCGGGTACCCAGTTTTCGCCGTGCGCCACAAAGTGCCAGCTTTTCGGCATTTGGGGTTTCAGATAGCGAATGGCCACCAGCGCATTGAGCACCAGCTCAGCTTTCTGGTCTTTAGAGAGCTCAAGGTCGCGGCACTTTTCTTCAAAGGAGAAGTACAGCGCGGCATCGTCAACGCAAAAACCGGACGGTGAGAATGCATCCGGGGTGAGCATTTTGCGGGCAAAACGCGAGCGAAATAACATGCCATTGGCTAAATCGAGCATCATTCGGTCATGCTCTTCGTCATAATACCAGCGCCAGTTATCGTCAGGTTTAATTCGCATTGTTTTCTCTCCCCTCTCCAACGCCCCGTTGCAAAATTGTCCTTTTTCGCCGCTTCGTTTATTACCTTAATAAGCAAAGCTTAAAATGTTTAAATAAGCAACAGTGAAAGAATATAAAACAACCAAGGGAGGAAATAAACCCCTGGTTGTCTGATATTCTGATAAAGAGAGAGAAAAAATCAAATATGGGTAACGATTTCTTTAATCAGTGGCGGACCTTTAAAAATAAAACCAGAATAAATCTGAACCAGCGACGCCCCGGCAGCCATCTTCTCGCGCGCGGCAATCACTGAGTCGATACCGCCAACGCCAATAACAGGCAACTGACCTTTTAATTCCTGAGACAGACGGCGGATAATTTCTGTACTTTTTAATTGCAGCGGACGACCACTTAAGCCACCCATTTGATCGCAATTTTTCATTCCCTGAACCAAAGAACGATCGAGTGTTGTATTGGTGGCAATAACACCATCAATATTATGGCGTACTAAACTATCGGCAACCTGGATCAGTTCTTCCTCAGAAAGATCCGGCGCGATCTTTACAGCGATCGGAACATATTTCTGGTGGATCTTTTGCAGATCGTTTTGTTTATTTTTAATCGCCGTAAGCAAATCATCCAGCGCGTCGCCATATTGTAATGAACGTAATCCCGGCGTATTTGGCGAGGAGATATTAATGGCAATATAACCGGCATAGGCATAGATTTTTTCCATACAAATCAGATAGTCATCTTTACCCTGCTCAACCGGCGTATCTTTATTTTTGCCGATATTAATTCCGAGCACCCCGTCATAATGGGCCTTTTTAACGTTCTCGACCAGGTTATCAACGCCGTGGTTATTAAAGCCCATACGGTTGATCAAACCTTCGGCATCGACCAGGCGGAACAGTCTTGGCTTATCATTGCCGGGCTGTGGACGCGGGGTCACGGTGCCGATCTCGATCGAGCCAAATCCCATCGCGCCCAGGGCATCAATACACTCCCCGTCCTTGTCCAGACCAGCAGCCAGACCAAGCGGATTTTTAAAGGTTAATCCCATACAGGTGACCGGTTTCGCCGGGACCTTCTGGCGGATCAACGCTTCTAGCGGCGTTCCCGTCACACGACGTAATTGCTGAAAAGTTAATTCATGAGCGCGCTCTGGATCGAGCTGGAAAAGGGCTTTACGAACGAAGGGGTAGTACATGAACTCTCCTGGATTCCCGGTGTGCAAACCGGGGGCGTATTATGGGAGATATCGAACAAAAAGGGAATTGACCTGCGGCAATAAAAAGCAAACGTTTTCCCTGGCAGCTTCTTTTTATGCAATTTTCAGCTTTTCAATTCCGCATAAATCATTTCGATTCCCGATTCCCCTCTGTCAGACTGCAAAAATTGTTATCAATGTTAAATAAAAGCGAACAATTGGTTATAAGGGGAGAATGCAATTATGCGCGTCATCACTTTGGCGGGAAGCCCACGCTTTCCCTCTCGATCCAGTGCTTTACTGGAATATGCCCGGGAAAAATTGAACGGTCAGGACGTTGAGGTGTACCACTGGAATCTGCACAACTTCGAGCCTGAAGATCTGCTGTATGCCCGTTTCGACAGCCCGGCACTGAAAACACTGGTCGCACAACTGAAAGAGGCGGACGGCCTGATCGTTGCCACGCCGGTTTATAAAGCCGCCTATTCCGGGGCGCTAAAAACGCTGCTCGATCTGCTCCCCGAACGGGCGCTGGAAGGTAAAGTCGTCCTGCCTCTGGCGACAGGCGGCACCGTTGCACATCTGCTCGCCGTCGATTACGCGCTGAAACCGGTGCTCAGCGCCCTGAAGGCGCAGGAGATTTTACACGGCGTCTTTGCCGATGACTCCCAGGTGATCGACTATCAGCATAAGCCGCATTTCACGCCCAATTTACAGCTGCGTCTTGATAAAGCGCTGGAAACGTTCTGGCACGCCCTGCATCGCCGCGACGTTAAGGTTCCTGCTTTTGATACTGTGCGAGGTGCGGCCCATGCGTAATCTTCTCAAAGCTCGTACGGCATGGCTGGCATTCGCCGGACTGCTGGCCTTTTGCGGACTGACACAGGCGGCGGAGCCCTCACCTGATGCCCTGCGTATAGGCTATCAGAAAGGCAGCATCAGTATGGTCCTGGCGAAAAGCCACCAGCTGCTGGAAACGCGTTATCCCGGAACCAAAATATCCTGGATTGAATTTCCCGCCGGACCGCAAATGCTGGAAGCCCTGAACGTCGGCAGTATTGATCTGGGCAGCACCGGCGATATTCCGCCCATTTTCGCCCAGGCCGCTGGCGCAGATTTAGTGTACGTCGGCGTAGAACCGGCGAAACCGAAAGCCGAAGTGATTCTGGTGCCGGAAAACAGCCCCATCAAAACGGTGGCGGAACTGAAAGGCCATAAAGTGGCGTTCCAGAAAGGATCCAGCTCGCACAACCTGCTGCTGCGCGCCCTGCAACAGGCCGGGCTGAAATTTACCGATATCCAGCCGACGTATCTTACCCCTGCCGATGCCCGAGCGGCGTTCCAGCAGGGTAACGTTGATGCATGGGCCATCTGGGATCCTTACTATTCCGCTGCATTATTGCAGGGCGGTGTGCGCGTACTGAAAGACGGCAGCGATCTGAAACAAACGGGATCGTTCTATCTCGCCGCGCGACCGTACGCTGAGAAGAACGGCGCGTTCATTCAGGGCGTGCTGGATACCTTCAGTCAGGCAGATGCGTTAACTCTCAGCCAGCGGCAGGAAAGCATTGCCCTGCTGGCGAAAACAATGGGACTGCCAGAGCCCGTGATTGCGTCATATCTCGATCATCGCCCGCCGACCCACATTTCACCGGTCAGTGACTCTGTGGCCGCGTTGCAACAACAAACCGCAGATCTGTTTTACGACAACCGCCTGGTACCGAAAAAAATCGATATCCGCCAACGCATCTGGCACCCCACTCAACAGGAAGGAAAATCATTATGAGTCTGAATATGTTCTGGTTTTTACCGACGCACGGTGACGGTCACTATCTGGGGACGGAGGAAGGCTCGCGTCCGGTGGATCACGGCTATTTACAGCAGATTGCGCAGGCGGCGGATCGTCTGGGATTCACCGGTGTGTTGATCCCCACCGGGCGATCCTGTGAAGACGCGTGGCTGGTCGCGGCATCAATGATCCCGGTAACTCAGCGACTCAAATTCCTGGTCGCATTGCGCCCGAGCGTCACTTCACCGACAGTCGCCGCACGGCAGGCCGCTACGCTTGACCGCCTCTCCAACGGTCGCGCGCTGTTTAACCTGGTCACCGGCAGCGATCCACAGGAACTGGCGGGCGACGGTGTGTTTCTCGATCACAGTGAACGGTACGAGGCCTCTTCGGAGTTCACCCAGGTCTGGCGTCGTTTATTGCAGGGTGAAACCGTCGACTTCAACGGTAAGCACATTCACGTTCGCGGAGCGAAACTGTTCTTCCCGCCCATCCAGCAACCCTATCCCCCACTTTACTTCGGCGGCTCTTCCGATGTCGCCCAGGATCTGGCCGCTGAACAGGTCGATCTTTACCTCACCTGGGGCGAACCGCCTGAGCTGGTGAAAGAGAAGATAGCCCAGGTACGAGCCAAAGCGGCGGCGCGTGGGCGTAACATTCGTTTTGGCATTCGCCTGCACGTCATTGTCCGTGAAACCAACGAAGAAGCATGGCGAGCCGCGGACCGGCTGATCGCTCACCTTGATGACGACACGATCGCGAAGGCGCAAGCGGCGTTTGCCCGAACGGATTCTGTCGGTCAGCACCGAATGGCGGCGCTGCATAATGGCAAGCGCGACCAACTGGAGATCAGCCCGAATTTGTGGGCCGGTGTGGGTCTGGTGCGCGGTGGCGCCGGGACCGCGCTGGTCGGCGACGGACCGACGGTGGCGACGCGCATCAACGAGTATGCCGCGCTGGGCATCGACAGCTTTGTCCTTTCCGGCTACCCACATCTGGAAGAGGCGTACCGGGTCGGCGAACTGTTGTTCCCGCATCTGGACGTCGCGATCCCGGAAGTCCCACAACCGCAACGCCAGCATCAGCAGGGTGAAGCGGTGGCGAATGAATTTATCCCGCGCAAGGTTGCGCAAAGCTGAGGAGAACCGTGATGGTAACGCCAACGAAAAAGTGGTTGTTACGCGTTGCCCCCTGGTTTTTACCGGTGGGCATCGTCGCCGTCTGGCAACTGGCCTCCTCCATGGGCTGGCTCTCCGGGCGTATTTTACCCTCACCGGAAGGGGTGATCATCGCCTTCTGGACGCTCTCCGCCAGCGGCGAACTCTGGCAGCATCTGGCCATCAGCTCATGGCGTGCGCTGATCGGCTTTTCGATCGGCGGTTCGATTGGCCTGACGCTGGGGCTGATCAGCGGCTTATCGCGCTGGGGAGAACGCCTTCTGGACACCTCCATTCAGATGCTGCGCAACGTTCCACATCTGGCACTCATCCCGTTAGTGATTTTGTGGTTTGGCATTGATGAAACCGCGAAGATTTTTCTGGTCGCGCTGGGGACGCTCTTTCCAATTTACATCAATACCTGGCACGGGATCCGCAACATCGATCGCGGCCTGGTGGAGATGGCGCGTAGCTACGGATTATCCGGCTTTTCGCTGTTTATCCATGTGATCCTGCCCGGCGCCCTGCCCTCGATCATGGTCGGCGTCCGCTTTGCGCTGGGGCTGATGTGGCTGACGCTGATCGTCGCGGAGACCATTTCAGCCAATTCAGGAATCGGTTATCTGGCGATGAACGCTCGCGAATTCCTGCAAACGGATATCGTGGTTGTCGCCATTATTCTCTACGCCCTGCTCGGTAAACTGGCCGATGTCAGCGCTCAACTGCTGGAACGCGTCTGGTTGCGCTGGAACCCGGCTTATCATGTGAAGGAGGCCACCGTATGAATACCGCCCGTCTGAACCAGGGTACACCGCTCCTGCTGAATGCGGTAACGAAAAAGTACGCGGGTAACATCGTACTGAATCAGCTTGATCTCCATATCCCGGCAGGCCAGTTTGTCGCCATCGTCGGGCGCAGCGGCGGGGGAAAAAGCACCCTGCTACGCCTGCTGGCGGGGCTGGAATCGCCAAACGCCGGTGAACTGCTGGCAGGGACCACGCCGCTTCGCGATAGTCAGGACGACACCCGCATGATGTTTCAGGATGCCCGACTTCTGCCGTGGAAATCGGTGATCGACAACGTGGGACTGGGGCTGAAGGGCCACTGGCGGGACGCTGCGCGTCAGGCGCTGGCGGCGGTTGGGCTGGAAGAGCGGGCGAGCGAATGGCCAGCAGCGCTTTCCGGCGGACAAAAACAGCGTGTTGCCCTTGCGCGGGCGCTGATCCACCGACCTGGCCTGCTGTTGCTTGACGAACCGCTTGGCGCGCTGGATGCGTTAACACGTCTGGAGATGCAAGATCTCATTGTTTCGCTGTGGCAGGAGCATGGTTTTACCGTGCTGCTGGTGACACATGACGTCAGCGAAGCCGTGGCGATGGCCGATCGGGTGTTGCTGATTGAGGATGGCAAGATTGGACTGGATCTGACGGTCGACATTGCACGCCCCCGCCGCCTGGGATCGGTGCGTTTAGCGGAGCTCGAGGCCAACGTGTTGAGTCGGGTGATGCAGCGTGGGGTAACGGAACAGCCGATCCGACGGCATGGATAAGTATTCAGGACGTTGTAGGCCCGGTAAGCATGAGCGCCACCGGGCATTTTGCCGGATAGCGGCGTTACCGCCTTATCCGGCCTACAAAACGACAGGTCAACGTCTCAGGCTAACGCTTTGGTTACCTTCTCGTACAGATCGCCGGAAAGATTCTCCAGCCCTTTCAATTGTTCCAGCGCGGCACGCATTTTTTGCTGACGCTTCGCATCGTAACGTTTCAGACGGATCAAAGGTTCGATCAGACGTGACGCCACCTGCGGGTTACGGCTGTTAAGCTCGGTCAACATCTCAACCAGGAACTGATATCCGCTGCCATCTTCCGCATGGAACGCCGCCGGGTTACTGCCGGCAAACGCACCAATCAGCGAACGAATACGGTTCGGGTTGCTCAGGCTGAACGAACGATGTTTCAACAGACCGCGTACCGTATCCAGCACGTTATCCGCCGGGCTGGTGGCCTGCAGGATAAACCATTTGTCCATCACCAGACCGTCCTGATGCCAATTGTCGTCATACTCCTGCATCAGCGCATCACGGCACGGCAGTTGCGCCGCTACGGCCGCAGACAGCGCCGCCAGCGCATCGGTCATGTTGTTAGCTTCACGATACTGCTTACTTACCAGCGTGTCCGCCAGCGTCGTTTCACCAAAGGCCAGGAAGCGCAGGCAGGCGTTACGCAGCGTACGTTTACCGATGTCCGCATGCTCAACACGGTACTCCTCCAGCCGGTTGGCGTTGTAGATCGCCAGGAACTCATCCGCCAGTTCGGTCGCCAGCGTACGCGTTAACGCTTCGCGAACTTCAGCGATCGCCAGCGGATCGATGATATCAAACAGCTCAGCCATTTCTGTTGCCGAAGGTAACGTCAGGATCTCTGCCGCCAGCGCCGGATCGATCTTCTCATCCAGCAGCACCGCGCGGAACGCATCCGCCACATGCACCGGCAGAGACAGCGGCTGGCCCTGCTGATGGCGGTTTACGTTGAGCTTGATGTAGGTCGCCAGCAGGCTTTGCGCCGCATCCCAGCGGGAGAAGTCGTTACGCGCGTGACGCATCAGGAACGTCAGCTGCTGATCGCTCCACTTGTATTCTAGTTTCACCGGGGCTGAAAACTCGCACAACAGCGCCGGTACCGGCTGGAAGTAAACGTTATCAAAGACAAACGTCTGCTCCGCCTGAGTGAAATTCAGTACCGAATTTACCGGGTGACCGCCTTTCTGCAGCGGTATCACTTTACCTTCGTTGTCATACAGCTCGATGGCAAACGGA
>NZ_JBFWLF010000215.1:0-8110 GCF_050252275.1 Citrobacter sp.
TCGGCCCAGTACGGGTTGCTCGGGATGTGGTTCAGGAAATCCCGACACAGGACTTCGGCAATGTCAGCCATACCCATCGGGGCACCCGGATGACCGGATTTGGCTTTCTGTACTGCGTCCATGCTCAGCGCACGAATAGCATTGGCAAGCTCTTTACGTGAGGACATTTTGACTCCAGATCGGATGATGAAGGCCATACCCGCAACGACTTGACGACAGCGCGTTTTGGGCTACGCCGGAAAAAAGTGCCAACAATGTAACCCAAGCCGCGTGTCATGTACATGGAGCATCCTTTTGCCGCTTCAGAAATCTCCGGATCACACTCGCATGTTGCGCAATCTGCTCGCCCGCTTGTTGTTCTTTTCTTTATACTTAGCGAGAGCGCGGATTCATCTGTAAATCGCGCACTTTTAGAACAATCCTCATTTCGTGTGGAAGAAAAAACATGAAGATTCGCGCGTTACTGCTTGCTATGGGCATGGCGACGGTGTTGACCGGCTGCCAGAATATGAATTCCAATGGACTGCTCTCCTCAGGGGCCGAGGCTTTTCAGGCCTACAGTCTGAGCGACACGCAGGTTATCGCGTTAAGCAACCAGGCCTGTACGGAAATGGATGGTAAAGCGACTATCGCGCCAGCCGGCAGCGAGTACGCGAAGCGCCTGAACAAAATCGCCACGGCGCTCGGTGATAACATCAACGGACAAGCGGTCAACTACAAGGTCTACATGGCGAAAGACGTGAATGCCTTCGCGATGGCGAACGGCTGTATTCGTGTCTATAGCGGCCTGATGGACATGATGACGGACAACGAAGTCGAAGCTGTGATTGGCCATGAAATGGGTCACGTTGCGCTCGGCCACGTGAAGAAAGGTATGCAGGTGGCGCTGGGCACTAACGCCGTTCGTGCAGCCGCAGCCTCAGCGGGTGGGATCGTCGGCAGCCTGTCGCAATCACAGCTCGGCGATCTGGGGGAAAAACTGGTGAACTCGCAGTTCTCCCAGCGTCAGGAAGCGGAAGCGGATGACTACTCGTACGATTTGTTGCGCAAACGCGGTATCAGCCCGGCGGGTCTTGCCACCAGCTTCGAAAAACTGGCGAAACTGGAAGAAGGTCGTCAAAGCTCAATGTTTGACGATCACCCGGCCTCCGCAGAACGTGCGCAACATATTCGCGATCGTATGAAAGCAGACGGGATTAAGTAACATTCAAGCGTGCCGGATGACGGCATAAACGCCTTATCCGGCCTACAGAACTACAGAACTACAAATTTAGTCCGGTGATCGGGCGTTATTGGCGAAGCCAGTTTGAGCCTGGACAGCGCACAGCCACCGGAGCGTACACGGAGTACGTGAGGATGGCGAGCACTGCCCGGGTTCAAAATGGCGAGTAAAATAGCCCGAAACCCGTTACTCGCCTTTCTTCGCTGCCTGAATGTACAGCATCTCCAGCGCCAGCGTTGCCGCCGCCAGGGCGGTGATTTCTGACTGATCGTAAGCCGGCGCCACTTCCACCACGTCCATTCCTACGATGTTCAGATCTTTCAGGCCGCGCACCAGCTTGATGGCGCGATCGGAAGTCAGACCGCCAATCACTGGCGTACCGGTCCCCGGCGCGAATGCCGGATCCAGGCAGTCGATATCAAAGGTCAGATAGACCGGCATGTCGCCGACAATCTGTTTCACCTGAGCGATGATGTCATCAACGCCGCGATCATTCACCTGACAGGCGTCCAGCACGGTAAAGCCGTTGTCTTTGTCGAATTCTGTACGAATGCCGATCTGCACGGAGTGATTCGGATCGATCAACCCTTCGTTCGGCGCAGTGTAGAACATGGTGCCATGGTCGAACTCACAGCCATTCGCATAGGTGTCGGTGTGGGCATCGAAATGGACCAGCGCCATTTTGCCAAAGTGTTTCGCGTGCGCGCGCAGCAGCGGCAGCGTCACAAAGTGGTCGCCGCCAAAAGAGAGCATCCGTTTACCGGCTGCCAACAGTTTCTCGGCGTGCGCCTGCAGTTTTTCACTCATTTCACGCGCGTCGCCAAAAGCGTAAACCAGGTCGCCGCAGTCCACCACGTTCAGACGCTCACGCATGTCGAAATTCCACGGGAAGCGGTTGTGTTCCCAGGCCAGATTCGTTGACACCTGACGGATCGCCGCCGGGCCGTGACGTCCGCCCGCGCGACCGGACGTCGCCATGTCAAACGGCACGCCAGTGATCACCCAGTCGGCATCGCTGTCATACGGCTGGAAATTCAGCGGCAGACGCAGGAAGCCAAAGGCGTTAGAAACCAGGGAGTTATCGTACTGATGACCTAAGGTGCTCATGGCAAAAACCTCATATTCGTCAATATAAAAAAACCCTCCCGCGTCGTTAGGCCCGACGAGAAAGGGTTTGATTCGTAAACACAGTAATTGAGTAAATTATCGCTGCTTAATTGCCCAGGTTCAAGTCGCCCGGGCATCAGCCATTATTCATCTTCAAGATACGTATAGCCGTACAGACCCGCTTCGAACTCTTCGAGGAACTGCTGCTGCAGCGCATCGTCCAGGCCGGTTTGTTTCACCTGATCGCGGAAGTGTGTCAGCAGCGTTTTCGGATCCAACTGCACATATTGCAGCATGTCCGCCACGGTATCCCCTTCATCCGACAGCTCAACTTCTACACTACCGTCCGGGAAGACAAACACGTCCACCGCTTCGGTATCGCCAAACAGGTTGTGCATGTTGCCGAGGATCTCCTGATATGCGCCGACCATAAAGAAACCGAGCATCGGCGGGTTATCCGGATCGTACTCTGGCATCGGCATGGTGGTCGCAATGCCATCGCCGTCGATGTAGTGATCGATAGCGCCGTCGGAATCACAGGTGATGTCCAACAGAACCGCACGACGTTCAGGTACCTGATCCAGCCCTTCCAGCGGCAGGACCGGGAACAGCTGATCGATCCCCCACGCATCCGGCATTGACTGGAACAGCGAGAAGTTGACGTACATTTTGTCCGCCATACGCTCTTGCAGTTCATCAATGATCGGACGATGCGCGCGGTTTTGCGGATCCAGCTGTTTCTGCACTTCGTGACACATGCTCAGATAAAGCTGTTCCGCCCACGCACGTTCCTGCAGGCTGAAAGTGCCGGAGGAGTATCCGATGTGGATATCGTGCAAATCCATCTGGCTGTCGTGCAGCCATTCGCGCAGCGAGCGACGGGTACCCGGCTCGTGCATCTCCTGCCAGGTTTCCCACATGCTTTGCAGCGCGCGCGGCGCGTCGTCAGCCGGAGCAACAGGCACGGTATATTCGTTACGCTCAACGCCGATGATGTTGGACACCAGCACCGTGTGGTGCGCGGTCACCGCACGACCGGACTCGGTGATCACCGTCGGATGCGGCAGGCCATTTTCTTCACAGGCATCGCCAATCGCCCAGATAATGTTGTTGGCGTATTCGTTCAGGCCGTAGTTCACCGAGCAGTCAGACTGCGAGCGGGTTCCTTCGTAATCCACCCCCAGACCGCCGCCCACATCGAAGCACTGAATGTTGACGCCGAGCTTATGCAGCTCAACATAGAAACGGGCAGACTCACGCACACCGGTGGCGATGTCGCGAATATTCGCCATCTGCGATCCGAGGTGGAAATGCAGCAGTTGCAGGCTATCGAGACGCCCGGCTTCACGCAGCGTTTCCACCAGTTGCAGGACCTGCGTTGCCGCCAGGCCGAATTTGGATTTTTCGCCGCCGGAGGACTGCCATTTGCCAGACCCCTGCGAAGCCAGACGTGCACGCACGCCCAGACGCGGAATGACGTTCAGACGTTCGGCTTCATCCAGCACAATGGCGATTTCCGACATCTTCTCGATGACCAGATAGACTTTATGGCCCATCTTCTCGCCAATCAGCGCCAGGCGAATGTACTCCCGGTCTTTATAGCCGTTACACACAATTACCGAACGGGTCATCCCGGCATGCGCCAGGACCGCCATCAGTTCCGCTTTGGAACCGGCTTCCAGACCCAGCGGTTCGCCAGAATGGATTAAGGATTCGATGACGCGACGATGCTGGTTAACCTTGATGGGGTAAACCAGGAAATAGTCACCGTTATAGCCGTACGACTCACGCGCGCGTTTGAACGCCGCGTTAATAGAGCGCAGGCGGTGTTGCAGGATCTGCGGGAAGCAAAACAGCGCCGGCAGGCGTTGCCCTTGCGCTTCACGTGCTTTCACCAGCTTAGCGAGATCGACGCGCGCTTCGGGTACGTCAGGGTCCGGGCACACGCTAATGTGACCCAACTCATTGACGTCATAGTAGTTATTGCCCCACCAGGCAATATTGTAAGTACGCAGCATCTTGCTGGCTTCCTGGGAGCTCATTGCAACCTCCTGCATGGAGCGTAGTACACCCTGTTCGCCTGCTGACGAAGGCGAACCCAAAGACATGTCGTCAGACATAGCGAACCTCAAATTTTATTAACAAGTGTAAAACAGTTGACTACTATCGCAATCCGAAGAGGCGATAACAACCCATAAACAGTCGGATTTTCCAGCAGAAAGTGCTGGTACTCCGCCTGCGCGACCGGTTTCTTTTTCATATCATTGTAAAACACGTAACCGAACTTACGTATGACGGTTCGGCGAAACCACGAGAAAACTCTTGTTTCCACAAGAGCGCCCTTGTTCAGTCCTTAGTGCCAGTTACCGGCTCTGGAGTCCTGAGAAGCGCCGAGATGGGTATAACATCGGCAGGTATGCAAAGCAGAGATGCAAATTGTGGAGGACATACGCACACCAGAACGGTGCGACAGATTCAGCAAAATACAACGGTTCATTATCTCTTATCACCTCCATGGTCGCTCCATCAGGAACGCACCCACAAGCCAAAGCTAACGTTTTAACCCGGCTGGAAGTGGCGACACGAAGAAAACGTCGTGTGCTTTTTGTATGAGCCGCGCGCCGCGTTTTATACCGACAACAGAATGAAAAAGCAAAACATATATGCGCAGATTGTCAGCAGTATCTGTAAAAATTTCCCCTCATGTTTTCAACATAGTGAGAGCTGATTCAAAAAACAGTGGAAATCGGGTGAAGAAGTGACCTAAAATAGCCATCCAGATGTTAATCCATCCATACTGATTAACACTCAGACTGCCAGTGTCACTAACCTGCAGGCCTTGGTAGAATCTTCTGCTTTGGCTTTTCCGCACAACAGTTTGAGCTAACCAAATTCTCCTTAGGTGAAATAAAACATGGCAAAACACCTTTTTACGTCCGAGTCCGTATCAGAAGGGCATCCTGACAAAATCGCAGACCAAATCTCTGATGCCGTGCTCGATGCTATCCTGGAACAGGATCCGAAAGCGCGCGTCGCGTGTGAGACCTACGTGAAAACCGGCATGGTTTTAGTTGGCGGTGAAATCACCACCAGCGCATGGGTCGATATCGAAGAGATCACACGTAATACCGTGCGCGAGATTGGCTATGTGCATTCCGACATGGGCTTTGATGCCAACTCGTGTGCTGTCCTGAGCGCCATTGGTAAACAGTCTCCGGATATCAACCAGGGCGTTGACCGTGCCGATCCGCTGGAACAGGGTGCTGGCGACCAGGGCCTGATGTTTGGCTATGCCACCAACGAAACCGACGTGCTGATGCCTGCGCCGATCACCTACGCGCACCGTCTGGTGCAGCGTCAGGCTGAAGTGCGTAAAAATGGTACCCTGCCGTGGCTGCGCCCGGATGCGAAAAGCCAGGTGACCTTCCAGTACGACGACGGCAAAATTGTCGGCATCGACGCCGTGGTGCTCTCCACCCAGCATGCGGAAGAGATCGATCAGACGACGCTGAAAGAAGCGGTGATGGAAGAGATCATTAAGCCGGTTCTGCCGACCGAATGGCTGAACTCTGCCACCAAATTCTTCATCAACCCGACCGGCCGTTTTGTTATCGGTGGCCCAATGGGTGACTGTGGTCTGACCGGTCGTAAGATCATCGTTGATACCTACGGCGGCATGGCGCGTCACGGTGGCGGCGCATTCTCCGGTAAAGATCCATCGAAAGTGGACCGTTCTGCAGCTTACGCAGGACGTTATGTCGCGAAAAACATCGTTGCCGCAGGCCTGGCTGACCGTTGTGAAATTCAGGTTTCCTACGCGATCGGCGTGGCTGAACCGACTTCCATCATGGTGGAAACCTTCGGTACCGAGAAAGTGCCTGCTGAGCAGTTGACGCTGCTGGTTCGCGAGTTCTTCGATCTGCGTCCGTACGGTCTGATTCAGATGCTGGATCTGCTGCACCCGATCTACAAAGAGACCGCTGCGTACGGTCACTTTGGTCGCGAACATTTCCCGTGGGAAAAAACCGACAAAGCCGCTCTGCTGCGCGACGCTGCCGGTCTGAAGTAAGCGACCGACATCCGTGACTTAAGGCCAGCCTCGTGCTGGCCTTTTTTCTTTATACCTCGCCTGAAATTCCTCAGCACGTCATTCATTGAAACCGCTTACACCATGAAGTGAAAGTACTCATTTCAGAATAATCACTTTGCATGTTCTGACTTTCTCTGCTGTTACATTTTATTTCAGCTAAGTCTTAAATCTGATCAAACGTGATACACCTCAGTTTAATTAATCTATAATTTTCAATTTGTTAATGTGAATGACGATAAACTGGTAGTGTAACCGATTACACTTACGTGATAACAATCACATATTTTTGCGGTGTACTCACCTACCCTAATTATCAACAAAACTGATAACCCAACCGGAGGGCATAATGCCTGACAATAAAAAACAGGGGCGTTCCAATAAGGCCATGACATTTTTTGTCTGCTTCCTTGCAGCCCTGGCAGGATTACTTTTTGGCCTGGATATCGGCGTTATTGCTGGCGCATTACCGTTTATCACCGATGAATTCCAGATTTCCGCACACACTCAGGAGTGGGTCGTCAGCTCCATGATGTTCGGTGCTGCAGTCGGTGCCGTCGGCAGCGGCTGGCTCTCTTTCAAACTCGGGCGCAAGAAAAGCCTGATGATCGGCGCGATCCTGTTTGTCGCCGGTTCGCTGTTCTCCGCGGCGGCGCCAAACGTTGAAGTGCTGATCCTGTCCCGCGTCCTGCTGGGTCTGGCCGTCGGCGTGGCCTCGTACACCGCCCCTCTGTACCTGTCTGAGATCGCCCCGGAAAAAATTCGCGGCAGTATGATCTCCATGTACCAGTTGATGATCACCATCGGGATCCTCGGCGCCTATCTGTCGGATACCGCCTTCAGCTACAGCGGCGCATGGCGCTGGATGCTGGGCGTGATTATCATCCCGGCGATTCTGCTGCTGATCGGCGTCTTCTTCCTGCCGGACAGCCCGCGCTGGTTTGCAGCAAAACGGCGCTTTGTCGATGCCGAACGCGTACTGCTACGTCTGCGTGATACCAGCGCAGAAGCCAAACGCGAGCTGGATGAGATCCGCGAAAGCCTACAGGTGAAACAGAGCGGTTGGGCGTTGTTCAAAGAGAACAGCAACTTCCGTCGCGCAGTGTTCCTCGGCGTGCTGTTGCAGGTGATGCAGCAGTTCACCGGAATGAACGTCATCATGTACTACGCGCCAAAAATCTTTGAAATGGCGGGTTACACCAACACCTCAGAGCAGATGTGGGGCACCGTGATTGTCGGTCTGACCAACGTGCTGGCCACCTTTATCGCTATCGGTCTGGTTGACCGCTGGGGTCGTAAACCGACACTGACGCTGGGATTCCTGGTGATGGCGGCCGGAATGGGGATCCTCGGAACGATGATGCATGTTGGCATCCACTCCCCGTCCGCGCAGTACTTCGCTATCGCGATGCTGCTGATGTTCATCATTGGTTTTGCGATGAGCGCCGGTCCGCTGATTTGGGTGCTGTGTTCTGAAATCCAGCCGCTGAAGGGCCGTGATTTTGGTATCACCTGCTCGACGGCAACCAACTGGATTGCCAACATGATCGTCGGCGCGACGTTCCTGACCATGCTGCAAAACCTCGGTAACGCGAATACCTTCTGGGTTTACGCTGGTCTGAATGTGCTGTTTATCCTGCTGACGCTGTGGCTGGTGCCGGAAACCAAACACGTCTCGCTGGAGCACATTGAAC
>NZ_JBFWLF010000216.1:0-8042 GCF_050252275.1 Citrobacter sp.
GGCCTGTCGCCACGGTGTGGAGACCTCGACCACGGCGCTGGTGAACGGTGATGCCATAGAGCAAGCGGTCGCCATAAGCCGCGAACTGCCGACGCTGGCGGTAGGGATGCACTTTGTTCTGACGCTGGGAAAACCGCTGACCGAGATGCCGGGATTAACCCGTGAAGGGCGTCTGGGAAAATGGATCTGGCAGATGGCAGAGGAAGATACGCTGCCGTTGGATGCAATCGCCCGTGAGCTTGCCAGTCAGTACCAGCGTTTCATCGACCTGTTCGGACGGGAGCCGACGCACCTGGATAGCCATCACCATGTGCATATGTTCCCGCAGATCTTCCCCCTTGTCGCGCGATTTGCCGCAGAGCGTAATCTTGCGCTGCGCATTGATCGTCAGCCGGTGTTCCAGGCAGGCGATCTTCCGGCGACGCTGCGTAGCTCGCAAGGGTTCAGCAGTGAGTTTTACGGAGATGCGATTTCGGAAGCGTTGTTCCTGCAGGCTCTCGATGCTTCAGCAAAACGTGGAGAATCCTCACTGGAAGTGATGTGTCACCCGGCGTTTATTGACAATATTATCCGTCAGAGCGCCTATTGTTACCCCCGCTTGACTGAACTGGACGTGCTGACGTCGGCCTCGCTCAAGTATGCGATTGCAGAACGTGGCTACCGTCTGGGCAGTTTTCTTGATGTCTGACTCCTGAGTTTGCGGCGCGTGGTGCGCCGCTTTTTTTTGCCCGCGAGTTGCCTCAGGCTGGTACGGTCGGGATTTTAGCCGTGCGCGACCAGACGCGATGAGCTGCCATCAATGTAAACAGCTCATCCATAAAACGGCTATCCGCATCAGCGCCTTCAACAACGCCTTCCTCTCCCTGACTGTCGATATGAAGTCGCGCTTTAAAGCGTCGTGCTTCACCGACGAGTGCAATAGGTTTGAGATGCTTATAGGCTTCCAGCAGGTAGTACTGCGCGTCGCCGTTGTCCTCAATATCGGCGATGTCACCGCACGGCACAATGACTGCATCCACGGTGAGAGACGGTGCTCCGGCAAAAGTGGCGGCGATGGTCAGCGTTGAACCATCATCTGCGACCACCTCGCCCATGCGGGAGTAGAGCAGTTTCGCGTGGACGCCTTTCGCCTTAAGCGCCTGGAGTATTGAAAGCAGATCGGCGGATTTCACTTTTCCGTTGAGCAAAATCCCGACGACGCGGCCTTTGATATCTCCGTCCGGCACAGCATACAAACTGAGTGAAGGATCTTTCTTCAGTCCGTTCACCTCTGGCGGCGGTGCAATTTGTGTCTGTTCATCGCTTAACGCGATCCCCAGATTCTTCCCGACCGCCTGCGCGAGGTTAATGTCGATATGCGCCAGTTGGTCGACCACCCGTTCACGGATCCAGCTACGAACGACCTTACTCAGTTCGAAGCTGAAGGCATCGATGATATGCAACTGCTCAACGGGCGTCTGGCTTGACCAGAACAGACGCGGATGGGCGTAGTATTCACCAAACGAGGGGCTACGTTCACGGATTTTGTTACCTTCGATGCGTTCCTGATATGACTCAAAGCCGCCGCGTTTCGGTCCCGGCGGCGTTTCACGCGGCCAGTTGTCATTGATGGAGTTGGGTTCATAGTTGGCCGGGTTGGTATCAATATCCTGGCGGTGCATGCCGTCACGCTGGAAGTTGTGATACGGGCAGGTCGGGCGGTTGATTGGGATTTCGTGGAAGTTAGGTCCGCCAAGACGGCTAATCTGCGTATCGGTATAGGAGAACAAACGCCCCTGCAACAGGGGATCGTTCGTGAAATCAATGCCGGGAACGATATGGCCGGGATGAAAGGCGACCTGTTCGTTTTCGGCGAAGAAATTATCGGGGTTGCGGTTGAGTACCATTTTACCGACGCGCTGCACCGGAACCAGCGCTTCGGGGATCAGTTTGGTCGGATCCAGTAAGTCAAAGTCGAATTTCAACTCGTCCTCTTCCGGGATCAATTGCAGTCCCAGTTCATATTCCGGGAAATCACCGGCTTCAATGGCTTCCCACAGTTCCCGGCGATGGAAGTCCGGGTCGCGACCGGTCAGCTTCTGCGCTTCATCCCATACCAGTGAGGCTTTACCTGCCAGAGGTTTCCAGTGGAAACGAACGAAGGTGGCCTTACCCTCGGCGTTGATCAGACGGAAGGTGTGGATGCCAAACCCTTCCATGGTGCGATAACTGCGCGGAATGCCGCGATCGGACATCGCCCACATGACGTTATGCAGGGTTTCTGGCTGTAACGACACGTAATCCCAGAAGGTGTCATGCGCACTTTGTCCCTGCGGTATCGCCCAGTGAGGCTCCGGTTTTACCGCATGGACAAAGTCAGGAAATTTATGCGCGTCCTGAATGAAGAACACCGGGGTGTTATTGCCCACCAGATCAAAAATGCCTTCTTCGGTATAAAACTTGGTGGCAAAACCACGGATATCACGCACCGTATCCGCCGAGCCTGCGCCGCCCTGAACAGTGGAAAAACGTACGAAGACCGGGGTGATTTTATCCGGGTCAGAAAGAAAGTCGGCTTTGGTGATGTCGCTCAGATTTTTGTAGGGCTGGAAATAGCCGTGGGCTGCCGAGCCGCGCGCATGGACGATCCTCTCGGGAATGCGCTCGTGGTCAAAATGGGTGATTTTTTCGCGCAGGATGAAATCTTCAAGTAGCGTAGGACCACGACTGCCTGCACGCAATGAATTCTGGTCATCAGCAATGCGTACGCCCTGGTTAGTAGTGAGGGCAAAATTCTCGCTGCCCTTGCGTACCGTTTCCAGATCGCTCAGTTTTTTATTGCCGGTATCCGGGGCTTTCAGACTGCCGGGCGCGGTAGGTTGCGCGCCTGGCGGCGTCGGTTCAGGAACAGGGCGATACGACTCATTATCAGGAGCCAGAGAGTCCAGACCCGGTTTTGCTTCGCGCGGATCGTGCACCGGTGATTGATGTGGATGGGGATTTTTCTCATTATGCGACATTGAACTCGTCTCCATTTTTCATTGCTGAAAGGGTCGATATTTTTTTGTCAAAAACCCTCTAACTATAGTCCACTCGTGTGATCCCGCCGGGCAGAACGCGGATGACAGCGTTGGTTGACAGGGGAAAGCGCACGCCAGGAGCAGGACGGGCGGGGGTAAAATCGGCTAAGATAGTTCTTTTCTGATTTTTGAATTTGTCTTAGTGAAGCAATTAATGATGAAACCTCTTCGCCAACAAAATCGCCCGGTTATTAGTTATGTTCCGCGTGTTGAACCTGCACCGCCCGAACATGCAATAAAAATGGACGCGTTTCGTGACGTGTGGATCTTGCGCGGGAAGTATGTCGCGTTTGTCTTAATGGGGGAGTCGTTCCAGCGATCGCCGGCGTTCAGCGAGGCGGAATCTGCCCAGCGCTGGGCAAATCAGATTCGTCAGGAAAACGAAATAGCGGATTAATTCCGGCATAAAAAAACCGCCTCGAAGGGCGGTTTTCTGTTTTGGGGACGTTTAGTGATGCGCCAGTTCGGCGTCGTCTTCACTGTCCAGAATGGTTTTATCGGTTTGCTTCAGCCACTGGCTGGTCAGCGTACCGGCGGTCATTGACCCGCTGACGTTCAGCGCGGTACGGCCCATGTCAATCAGCGGCTCAACGGAGATGAGCAGCGCCACCAGCGTGACAGGCAGCCCCATCGCAGGCAGTACGATCAGCGCGGCGAACGTGGCGCCGCCACCGACACCGGCTACCCCGGCAGAGCTGACGGTCACAATGCCGACCAGCGTCGCAATCCAGAGAGGATCCAGCGGGTTAATACCGACCGTCGGCGCCACCATAACGGCCAGCATGGCCGGATACAAACCAGCACAGCCATTTTGACCAATCGTTGCACCAAAGGAGGCGGCAAAGCTCGCGATAGATTCCGGCACGCCCAGACGACGGGTTTGCGCTTCCACGTTCAGCGGGATAGAGGCGGCGCTGGAACGGCTGGTAAACGCGAAGGTCAGAACCGGCCACACTTTGCGGAAGTACTTGAGCGGGCTCACGCCGTTAACACCCAGCAGTACGCCGTGGACAACGAACATAATGCCGAGACCGAGATACGAGGCGATGACGAAGCTACCCAGCTTGATGATGTCCTGCAGGTTAGAACCCGCTACCACTTTGGTCATCAGCGCCAGGACGCCGTAAGGCGTTAACTGCATGACCAGACGGACCAGTTTCATCACCCAGCTTTGCAGGGTGTCGATTGCGGTCAGCACACGTTCACCTTTCGGCGCGTCATCTTTGAGCAGTTTCAGCGCGGCGACGCCGAGGAAGGCGGCAAAAATGACCACGCTAATAATGGACGTCGGGTTCGCGCCGGTCAGATCGGCAAACGGGTTTTTCGGCACAAAGGAGAGCACCAACTGCGGGACACTGAGATCGGCCACTTTACCGACATAGTTGGTTTCAATGGCATTCAGTCGCGCCGTTTCGGCACCGCCCTGAACCAGACCTTCAGCGGTCAGGCCAAACAGATTGGTCACCAGTACACCGACCAGTGCGGCAATCAATGTGGTAAACAGCAGGGTCCCGATGGTCAGAAAGCTAATTTTCCCCAACTGTGAGGCGTTATGCAGACGGGCGACCGCGCTCAGAATCGAGGCAAATACCAGCGGCATGACGATCATTTGCAGCAATTGCACATAGCCGTTACCAACAATGTTGAACCACTGGACGGAATCTTTCAGCACCTGGCTGTCAGAGCCATAGATGGTGTGCAGCGCAAGGCCAAAGACCACACCCATGACCAGACCGACCAGCACTTTCTTTGCCAGACTCCACTGTTTATGACGGGCTTGCGCCAGCACAAACAGCAGAATGACGAACACCACAATGTTCGCGATTAATGGAAAATTCATCCCCGTTCTCCTGATTTTATTATTCGTCCCGCTGTGTCACAGCGATCCTGTTGCCGCAAGGTTAGCAGAACTGTGACCTGGCTCTTATATTCAAATGGAATTGTTTATGCCAAAAACGATAATTTCGCTGCTTTACTGGTCGATTTGATGCTTTATAAAGCGATTGAACTGCCATTGCAGTGTATTAATCACATCGGATGACCAGCGAACTGCACTGTTCTGGGGCAAGGTCTGGGGCATCCATACCGCCCAGGCAAACAGCGCCATGCAGAGAAATCGCTCCAGTTGATTACCTTTCTGCGGGACCAGAATCGGCAGGCGAAAGCGCCAGCGACAGGGCCAGAGCAGGGGGACGCCCGCTGGCGTTAGCATATCGGCGGCGATATGGCTCAGATAGCCTATCACCATACCCTGCAAGGCATCGGCGGGGATAACCCAGCTCTCCGGCACTTTCAGGTAGAAGGTCGCCAGTAGCGCAAAGACGGCCAGCAGACTGTGAGTGAATCCGCGATGGCCAAACGCACGGGCGATCGGTTTCGAAATCCATTTTAGTCGCTGACCGAGAAATGACTTTGGGTGATCAATATCCGGTAACAGACAGGTCAGAATAGCGGAAGGAACAATATGCCACCAGTCACCCTGTGCGAGCACGGGCGTGAGTTCCGCGTTTTTAGCAAACACCGCGCAGGCAATGGAAAAGAGGAGGTGACCTTCCGCCGTCATGATAAAACCTGATAAACTGTGAATTCGTACAGTATAGGATTTTTATACAGTGGGCGGAAGTGGTGACGTTGTAACTCTTTGTCAATAATGCGCGTTTAACGCGCTAACCAACCGCCATCGACGGCCAGCGTATAACCGTTGATGTAATCTGCTGCCTTCGAGGCGAGGAAAACGACCGGACCCTGCAGATCGTCTGGCGTTCCCCAGCGGCCCGCCGGGATACGATCGACAATCTCTTTATTGCGTTCAGCATCTTCCCGCAGTTGTTGGGTGTTGTTAGTTGCCATGTAGCCGGGGGCGATAGCATTGACGTTAATCTGATGCTGCGCCCACTCATTCGCTAACAGTCGGGTAATGCCCAGAACACCGCTCTTTGAGGCCGTATAGGACGGGACGCGAATACCGCCCTGAAACGACAGCATTGACGCGATGTTGATAATTTTTCCGCCCTGGCCCTGGGCGATGAACTGGCGTGCAACGGCCTGGGAGAGAAAGAAGAGCGACTTGAGATTCAGGTTCATCACGTCGTCCCAGTCCTTTTCAGTAAAACTGAGTGCGTCTTCGCGACGAATGGTCCCGGCGTTGTTCACCAGAATGTCGATGCGACCGAATTTCTCTACCGCCTGGGTGATAACGTCCGCGATGACTGCCTGTTGGCTTAGATCGGCCTGTATGGCGAAAAAGCGGCGACCCAGCGCTTCAACTTTGGCGGCGGTGTCATGAGGGACTTTGCGGTTCACGCCGATGATATCGCAACCGGCTTGCGCCAGCGCAACCGTCATCCCTTGCCCGAGCCCGGTATCACAACCGGTGACAATGGCGACTTTACCTGTGAGACGAAATGCATCCAGAATCATAATGACCTCGGCTATCCGTTTTTATCTGTTATGTGCCTGAAAGAAGGATAGGAGAGGAACCGAAAGAATACAATAAAAATGAAACGTTGTTTTAATTTTTTGACTGTTGGCAAGACGGGCAATGTGGCCATTGCCCGATCTCGGTTAGCCAAGTAAATCGGCGATGGTCAGTTCTGTGAGTGTGTTGAGCCTGACGTCAGCGAGGATATAGCGCGGATCGTGTCGCACCTCTTTGTCCGGTACGACAATGGAGCGCATCCGTGCGGCTTTCGATGCCACCATACCGTTGACGGAATCTTCCAGCGCTACACAACATAACGGGTCGACGCCCAGTTTCGCCGCGCAGTCGATGTAAACCTGGGGATGTGGCTTGCTGTAGGGTAGTTTCTCCGCGGAAGCGATAGCGTCAAAGCTCTCCCGCAGGTCGAACATCGCCAGTACTTTTTCCAGCATATGCAAAGGGGATGCTGACGCCAGTCCGACTTTCAAACCTTGCGCTTTACACAACGCGACCGCTTCTTTGACGCCCGGTAACAGCGGACGCGTCTCTTCAACCAGCGTGATGGCACGGGTAATGACGCGATCGGTGACCTCCTGGCGGCTCGGCCCGTTCCACGGTTGCTGAGCAAACCAGAGATCGACAACCATATCGATGCGCAGCCCCAGCGTATCCGGGAGTTCGTGACGACGAGTGATATCGACGCCGATGCTGGACAGCACGTCCAGTTCAGCCCGATCCCACAGCGGCTCGGAATCAATCAGCAATCCATCCATATCGAATATGGCCGCAAGAATTTGACGCGGGGTTGACATTACAACCTCTCCTGTTGAGCATTAAATGTAGGGTATTCAGCGTTAGCCGCTATCATAACGTTTTTAAAGATCGGGCGAAAAGGGTTATCAGCAGGTAGACTTAAGCCAAAACGACGCGTCTTCATCAAGGGGAACTCATGACGTATCAACAAGCTGGACGCATTGCAGTGTTAAAAAGGATCTTAGGATGGGTGATATTTATCCCGGCGCTTCTCTCCACGCTGATTTCAGCCCTGAAATTTATGTACGCGCACAGCGAAAAGCAGGAAGGGATTAACGCGGTGATGCTCGATTTTGCCCACGTCATGATCGACATGATGCGAGTGAATACCCCGTTTCTGAACCTCTTCTGGTACAACTCGCCGACGCCGGATTTCCAGAATAGCCTGAACATTCTGTTCTGGCTGATTTTTGTGCTGATTTTTATCGGTCTGGCGATGCAGGATTCCGGCGCGCGCATGAGCCGCCAGGCGCGGTTTTTACGTGAAGGCGTTGAAGACCAGTTGATTCTGGAGAAAGCCAAGGGCAGCGAAGGGTTGTCACGCGAGCAGATCGAGTCACGGATCGTGGTGCCGCATCACACGATTTTTCTGCAGTTTTTCCCGCTCTACATCCTGCCGGTGATTATCATCATTGCCGGCTATGTGTTTTTTTCCCTGCTGGGATTTGTCTGAACAAAAAGGCCGCCATCCGGCGGTCTTTGAGAGTGATGACAAACCTCGTTCCGTTACCGGACAAGCCGAGAGCGCC